>DASSBY010000173.1:0-8824 GCA_035698285.1 Fimbriimonadales bacterium
AGCCCGAACGCTGCGCCCAAGAGGCCCATGCTCTTGGCGCGCGCTTCCGGCGCCGAAACGTCCGCCACATACGCATAGGCGGCTGCCAAATTCGACGCCCCGATTCCGCCCAAAACCCGAGCCGCCACCACCATCGGAACAGTATGTGCGAACGCATAAACGAAGTAAGACGAGCAGTTCAAAAGCGCCCCGCAAAGTAAAATCGGCTTGCGCCCGTAGCGATCGGAAAGCCTTCCTGCGAACGGTGAGACGATGAATTGCGCGATGCTAAACCCGGCGATCAGCAGTCCAAGCCCAAGGCCGGACGCGCCGAACGAGTTCGCCCGCAGCTGGAGATCGGGGATAAGGATGCCGAAGCTCAGCATATCCACCAGCACCGTGACAAAAATAACCGCCATCGGCGCAACTCTTCGGCTCATGAACGCTTAATACTTACCCTATGGCTTCCTGCCGACGCGTCCATCGGTCCACAAAATGTTCGTGCCGCTTTTTCTGGGCCTTTTCGGGAAGGAGTACGGCATTCCGGCATCGAATGCGTTTTTGTCCGACTTGCTGGAGTCATAAACAAGCGGCGCCGAAACGCCCTTCTGCGCCTCGGCGTTGAAAGCGTAGCCGTATCCCTCGTCAAGGTCCGGGCAGCGCAAAATTCTCTGCGATTCGGATTCTGGCCGATCCGCGACTCGGAGGTAAGCGCTGACCCGGTCCATCCAATCTTGCGCCGGCGGGTATTGCGCCTCAGCCTCGTAATATAAATCGAATGCCTTTCCCATCGCGCGCAGATTGTCCGTGCAAGATCCGTGATACTCTCTCGTCTTGGGCAGAAGATAGGAAGTCAAGCTCAAAAACGGCCAGGCCAAATAAAGACAAAATCCGATTGCGAGGATCGCGAGCGCGCAGCCAACTTTGCGCCTCATACTGCCAGCTTGATCGTGAGAATTTCGAACGGCTGATATTCAAAGCTCACGGCGCCGTCGACGATCTCCAAATCCTGCTCCTCATTTTCCAAAAGATCACACTTGAAAGCCGCCTTTATAGCGCGAGAAACGCTAATCTCCGCCGTTCCGCGCGCGTTATGCGCCTCATACAATCGCACGATGATCGCGCTCGAATCCTCGGCCTTTTTCACGGCTTCGATTACGATATTCCGGTCTTCGCAAGCGACAAGAGGCGGAGTTCTCTCTTCCGAACCCTCACTGCGGGGCAGAGACGCCACGTGCGCGGGCGCGTTGAGCGCCTGCGCAGCTTGAACGACCCCCGCCCAGTTGTATGGCCCAAAATGCGGCATCAGGGAATAAGTAAATCTGTGCACGCCCATGTCCGCGCTCGCATCGGGAGCCTTTGGTGAGCGCAGCAAAGTGAGGCGCAAAACATTGCCGCGAATGTCGTGCCCATACTTCGAATCGTTCAGCAAAGCTACTCCGTGATCCCCTTCGCTTATGTCGACCCATTTATGCGCGCAAACTTCAAACTTGGCCATGTCCCAGCTCGTGTTTGCATGGGTTGGCCGCTCGACATTGCCGAATTGTATTTCACACGTAGCCCTCGCAGCGTTTACGTTTACCGGAAAGGCGACTTTAAGCATTTTCTCCGATTCATGCCAGTCGATCCAAGTGTCGAAGCGAATTCCCGGCGTCGGACCGAGACTGATGCGCTGCTTGATCGTGCTGGTTCCAAATATCTTGACAATTTCTGCCGCAACACGCACGGGTCCACGCTCCACAATTTCGAAGCGCTCGCTGCGCACGAGATCGCGTTGGGTTTCGAGCGCGAAAGCGTCGATGTCCCACGCGCTCCAAAATAGGGGCTTATCCTCAAAAATCTGGAAACAATTCGCAAGCTTGCCCTGCTGAATATATTCGGTGTGATCCTCGAGGGATAGGATGCTCGTGATGTTTCCGTGCGTGTCGAAACGGACCGCCCAGGTGTCGTTCTCGATCCGCCGGGACCTCGCGACGAACCGCCTCCTGCCGGGCGCAGGTTCGGGAGACAAATCGCACACCGCGACCGAGCCGAGAGACGATGATGGAGCAGCAAAGATTAGATGGGATTGCCCAAACTCGTCGATTCGCTGGACCGGCAGGACTTCGCCGTCGGAAATCAAAGATTGCGGCTGGGCTCCCTTGAGAACCGGCATGCGCGCTTCGGAGGTCGCAGTGGCGAATTTGTAAACCGCAACGGGTCGCTGGAAGCCTTCCGTAGAGCGGCGATTCGCAATTTTCAGCATCTCGGTCTCGATTATTTTGCCGGCGCCTTTGGCCACTTCTTCATAATCTTTGGCGCTGTCAACGTAAACTTCGCGAATGCTGCTTCCAGGGAGAATATCATGGAATTGGTTAAGCAAAACGAGCTTCCATAGGCGTTCGATTTCCGCCGCATCGTACGGTTCGCCGCCCATGACCGACAAATATTCGGCGTCGCGCATGAGAAACTCGCAAAGCCGGTTCATCCGCTTGTTGTGTGCCTGCGTCGTGTACGTGCCCCGGTGAAATTCGCCGTAAAGCTCCCCCACCCAGAGCGGTAAATCTCCACTTTTTTCCTTTGCTTCCCGGAAAAAATCGCCCGCCTTTCCAAATCGGATTTGCGGCATTCCCGGCGCTCGTCGAGCTCGCCGAATAAACTCGATTTGCTCAGCAGTCGGACCGCCGCCTCCGTCGCCGTATCCGAAAACATAAAGCCCATGGTCCGACCGGGCATGGTCGCGGTGCTCCGCCAAATGCTTCTTCAATTCTTTGGGAGAGCAACTCCCCGTGTAAGTGTCGGCCGGCGGAAAGTGGGTCCAAATGCGGCTTCCGTCTATGCCTTGCCACCAAAAGGTATTGTGCGGAAACCTGTTCGTTTGGTTCCACGAAATCTTTTGGGTCAAGAAATACTCGATACCCAATTTTGATAAGATTTGCGGAACGGCTGCCGAGTATCCGAATACATCGGGCAGCCACATATCGGTCGTTTCGACGCCGAGCTTTTCCTTGAAATACCGTTTGCCGTAAAGAAATTGCCGCACCAGCGCTTCGCCTCCGGCAAGGTTTGTATCCGCTTCGACCCACATGCTCCCCAGCGGCTCCCATTGCCCCGCGGCGATCATTTTCTTTACGCGGAGGAACAACTCTGGATATTCTTTTTCCAGCCATTCGTACTGCGACGCCTGGCTATGCGCGAAAACATATTCGGGGTATTTTTTCATCAAGGCGACCTGCGTCGCCGCGGTGTGCGCCATTTTCTTTTTTGTAACCGCAAGCGGCCACAGCCACGCCGTGTCGAGGTGCGCATGGCCGACGGCCGTCAGCGAATGGTAACGATCCACCCTCTTTGAAGCGGTCCACTCATGGAGCGCCTTCGCCGCATCGACAAGCGTAGCGCGATCCTCGACGGAAAATCGGTTCGCTGCCTCGTTAAGCCCGCGGAGAATATGCGCCCGCGCCACGTCGCCTTGAGGCATCGTCTCCAAAAGTGAGAGAAAAAAAGCGCAGTCCAAGTAAAAATCCCAGAGAGGCTTGTCGAATAATCTTAGCGAAACGTCGCCGACGGCAAACGGCTTCTTCTCGGGCTCCACGAAGTGTCCGTGCACAAGCACATCCGGGTTCGTGCCCGTCGCTTCGATGTAAATCTTAACCTTTTCCTTCCCCTTTGCGCCGAGGACGACGGGAAAACGCGGATGCTGCCCATCGATGCCGCGCATCGGCACGCCGTCCTGCCACACGGTCCTTTCGCCGCCCACTTCCAAATGGGCAACTACATCGCGGCCGGCCCATTCCTTCGGAACTTCCCCCGATGCCCGAAACCACACGCTCCGCCAAACCGGACCCCATTTGAACCCCTTGCCGACCGGCCGAAATTCGCCCCTTTCTGCCGCGCGCTGGTCCGGATGTGCCGTTTCGCAAAACTCGACCGATAACTCCGCAGAATCGGTCTCGATATTGGGCAAAAGCAAGGTTTGGACAAATTGGCGCACGCGCCTTTCGGTGATTTCAGGGTGCTTGAGCATCGTTCCTCGGAGAAATCAGTTTAGACCGAGCGCGCCGCGTAATGCCGTTGACATTCGTCTGTTTATTTGTTCATTATCATGGCGATGACGCTGGAGCGGCTAATGCTTTTCGATACCTGGGCAGGGAGGAAGCTGCCTGCGCTGCCGCCGTCATCGTGGCCGGTAATCGATAGAATTCTCGCCTGCCCCGAACCTCGCCAAGCCCTCTGCAGGTCCGGCCAATGGGAAGCCGCAGCGCTTCTCGAAGACGAGCCTCTCCGAGCCGAAACGCGCAGAATCGTCCGGGCACGAATCGCGAAAGGCTGGAAGCCGATTTTCCCCGGAAACCGCTACTTTCCGGAAGGCCTGGTCGCCGAAGGCCGCCGGTGCCCGCCGCTTCTTTGGCTCTCAGGCTCTGCCCGCGGCGTGGGCGCTGACGGCGTCGGAATCGTGGGCAGCCGCATCCTGACGTCGCAGGAAGCCCGCTTCGCCGCTGGCGCGGGCCAAATTGCCGCCGCGGCAGGGTGCACGGTCTTTTCGGGAGGCGCCCAGGGGGCGGATTCATTCGCGCTGGCCGGCGCCCAGAACGCGCGCGGCCCAGCGATCGCTTTTCTCCCAGGGGGCGAGCGCGAATGTCCGGGATCGGCTCGCGTAAGCCGCGTTCCGGAAGCGCCCCCTTTTCTAAGGCCCGAAGCCCTTGCAAGGAACCGGTGGATTTATGCATCGTCGCGCTTCGTGCTTATCGTTGCGAGCCGCTTCAACGAGGGCGGAAGCTGGGCCGGAGCCATCGCCGCGCGGCGCGACCGTCTAAGCCCGATCATCGTCTTCATGGGCGCACGGCCCAGCTCCGGAAACGAAGCGCTAGCAAAAATGGGAACTCCCACGGTCTCTTCGCTTTCAGCGTTCCGGCACGAGCTGCCGCGCCTTCTCCAAACGCCCCAGTCCTTGGCGATTTGAGCATTTCTCCCGCTGGTTCGCGTCTAACGAGAGATGCTCTCCCTCCTCGCCGCGCTCGCCTTGCTGCCTTCCGTTCAGCTTGGCTGGAAAGCCGGCACGCCCGAGCCCATTCTGGACGGCAACCCTCGGTGGGTCGACCTCTACTGGAAATCGTGGGAGAATCTGCACGCGGCCGTCATCGAGAATGAGGGACTCGGCCCGCTTCCCTCTGGCATCGTCGCGCCCGGAAAAGTCGTGTCTTTCGACGGCTCCATGGCCATTGCGCTTTGGGGAAGGTGGGCTTGGCGCGCTTCCTACGCTCGCCAAACGCTCGAGTTCGCCCTCTTGCTCGTCGACAACGGCGGTCGCGCGGGCAAGGAAACTAACGGCGCGCTTTCCACCTCCGAGGCTGTCGGCATTCCGATGTCTTCGCTCGCGGCGTGGCGGCTTTACACGATTTCCGGAGAACAGGACGTAGCTAAACGCACGCTTCCGGCTCTCATCCGGCGGCACGCCTACATCGCGACCCAATATTCCGCGCCGGTGGTATCCGAAGACGGCAAGAAGAAAGCGCCGCGCATCGTGATCCCTCCGGATTTCTCGCCTCTGCCCGCGCCTGAAGATTTCGAAGGCCAAGCGTCCGCGGATGCGGTGGCGCTCGAATTGCAGGACGCGGTCTTCCTGCGCAATCTCGCGAAGGCCGCCGGAGAGCGGGATGCGGAGCGCGTCTTCGGGAAACTCTCCGAATCCGGGGCCGCTACACTCGCCGGATTATGGGACCCTAAATCCAGAGCGTTCGCCGGGCGCGGAACAGACGGCGAGCCTTCCGAAAGGCGGTCTCTCCTTCCGCTTTTCGGCATCTTGGGCGGCGAGTTAAGCGCATCGGTAAGCGCCGATGCCCTGGCCGCGCTGGGCGATCCGAGGCTGTTCTACCGGCGCACGCTCTACCCGCTCGTGCCGAGATCCGACGGCGAGTTTTCCGCTTCCTCCGGCGCAAAGCCTCTCTACACCTACCTCACTATACGAGCCCTGCTCGACGCGGGGCAAACGAAGCAGGCTGCGCGGGCAGCGGAGTCGGTTCTACGCGTCTACGAAGCCGCAGCCGGCAAAGAAAATGCTCTCTTCGCTGATTACGGCCCCGACACGCGCGCTCCTGCCCCCAACGCAACGCCCGGCTCGCTGGCGGCGGGCCTCATCACCGTGTCCGCGCTTATCGAAGCGGTAATCGGCATGGACGTCGACGCGCCGAACAACACGGTCACATGGAATTTGCGTCGAACCGACCGTCACGGCCTCCACAACCTCCTCTTTGGCGCAAACGCGGTCGACCTCGAGGCCGCCGCGCGTAAAGATGACGAGCCGCCGACCTTGACGGTCACCTGCCGTGAACCGTTCACGCTTGTTCTAACCTGGGACGGCAAGACAATCAAGAAACGCTTCGACGCCGGAAACCACGAATGGCGGCCCGATTTCCGGCCATGACAGCCGGGCATAAGCGGCGCTTTCGACGGCGCGTAGGAGAAGTATGGATTCGCTTGAAAAGATCTTCTCCGCTCAAGGAAGCGATCTAGGACCGCTGCTTGTGGTGCCAAGAACGGTGATCGTTTTCCTAGTCGCAGTGGTTTACGTTCGCTGGGCGAAGAAGCGCTTCATCGCCCAGGCATCGGCCATCGACCTCGTTCTCGCAGTTATCTTCGGATCGCTCCTGAGCCGTGCGATCAACGGCGGCGCAACGCTGGCCTCGAGCCTGGTTTCCGGTTTGACGGTGGTCGTGCTGCATCGAATCATCCTCCACTACAGCGCCCGCTCCCCCCGGCTCTTCGACATCGTCAAAGGACATCGGGAAACCATCGTCCGGGACGGCACGTTCCAGCGACCCCAGATGCGCAAGCATGATGTGAGCGAGGAGGACGTGCTTCAAGAACTTCGCCTGCGCGCGCTCACGGACGATCTGGGCGCGGTGCGCGAAGCAGTTCTTGAGCGCAGCGGACAAATTAGCATCGTAAAGCAACGGTAGGAAAATCGGCGGGTAAGATTTTCGGCGTCCAATGAGTTCGATCCAGCTTGGGTTCATAGCCGCCGACGAAAGCGAGGCAGAGATCAAGTGGGCCCAGGAGAACGGCCTGCGCTTTATCGAATACAACTATCACCTCGACTTCGACGATTCGTTTCCCGGCCATTCCGAGCTCGAACTTTACTTGCGGCAGCATCTCGTCCACGCCTGCGCAATCGGCTGCTGGGGGCAGGAATTCATCAGCAAAGACGCCGCCAAGCGCGAAGAAAGCATGAGAAGGCTCCGGAACACCATCGACTTCGCCGCGCGTCTGAGATGCCCAATCGTGATGACGGGAGGGGGCGACCGCCAGGGCGATGACCTCGCTTCCAAAATGCGCGACGTGGTCGAAGTCTACAAGCCCGTCGTGGACTACGCCGCCGAAAAGGGCATCGAGCTCTGCTTCTACAACTGTCGCTGGGTCAATTGCGTGATCGGACCGGCCGCTTGGGATGTCGTTCTCAAAGAGCTGCCCCAAATTGGCATTAAATTCGACCCGTCCCATCCCTACCACGACGGGCTCGATCCTTACGTCGAACTCGCGAACTACGCAAAGCACGTCGTTCATTTTCACGCCAAAGAGGTTCTCACCGCCGGCGGCAAAGTCGTCGACGAGCCTATGGCCGGGCAGGGCGATTTCGATTGGGGCAAGCTCATCGGAATCCTGTACCACGCGGGCTATGACGGCGTCATCAGCATCGAGCCGCACAGCGAGACGTGGTCCGGAGCCATGCGGCGCCCCGGAATTCTCATCGCAAAGCGCGAGTTGGAGCGCTACATCGCGGAGCCTGCTCACTGATGGCGGTTCGAGTAGGAATCCTATCCACCGCTCACATGCACGCCTACAGCTACGCGGAAGCCCTGACCTCCGACGAGTCTGCAAGTTTCGTGGGAGTGTGGGACGACGTTCCGAGGCGCGGCAAAGAATTCGCCGACAAGTTTTCCGTCGCCTGCTTCGAAGACCAAGCTGCCTTGCTCAACGCAGTCGACGCCGTGATCATCACGAGCGAAAACCGCAAGCACATCGAAATGGCGAAGGCCGCCGCAGAACGAGGACTCGCGATTTTGTGCGAAAAGCCGGTGGCGACCACCGAGGAGGAGATAGCACACCTAGCGAATGTCGTCGAAGGAGCGACCTTCATGACCGCTTTTCCCTGTCGGTTCAGCCCCTCGTGGAAGCGCCTGAAGGAGCGGGTGGATAGCGGCGAGATCGGGCGAATCGTGGCGATCAGCGCCACAAACCACGGCACATGCCCGTTCGGCTGGTTCGTCGACCCCGAGCAGTCCGGCGGCGGCTCCATGATCGACCACACGGTGCACGTCGCGGATCTGCTGCGCGATTTAATTGGAGACGAGCCGGTTTCGGTATATGCGCAAACGGGCAGCGGCATGTACGGCCAGGCGTGGGAAGACACGGCGATGCTTCACGTTGCGTTTCCCGGCGGCATTTTCGCGACGATCGATTCGAGCTGGTCCCGGCCGGCATCTTATAAAACTTGGGGTGACGTGAAGATGAGCGTCGTCGGCGAAAACGGCGTTATCGAGCTCGATATGTTCTCTCAAGGCTTCGACATATACCGGGAGAAGGCCGGAGTCGCAGGCTATGGCAGCCACCTCGATGCGGCGATGGTCGCCGCGTTTCTCGATGCTGTCTCGGGTAGCAAGCTTCCGCCGGTTTCGCTAACGGACGGCATCCGCGCCGCCCAGGTCGCTATCGCCGGTTACGAGAGCGCGAGCCGCAACGAGCCCGTGCCTTTCGCCCCCTTCCGGGGATAGCCCCCAGCTACTCTTTGATCGGAAGCAAAATCATGAAACGTGCTCCCTTGCCTTCTTCGCCGCTTTCATAAACCCTGCCTCCATGGGCTTCGATGATG
>DASSBY010000174.1:0-5918 GCA_035698285.1 Fimbriimonadales bacterium
CTTCCTCTCTCTCCGTAAAACCACCCATATTCAGCTCAGCCCGCACACCCTCTTCTCCGACGACGTACCCCGAAGAATCTCTAACGATGATCGCCGCGCCGAACGCCGACGTATATATTTCCGCAGGATTTGCATTAAATCCCAGCCGCAAAAGCTTATCCGCAAAATCCGACCGAGCAAGCGTCGAATTATTCGTAAGAAATCGAATCTCCGCACGCTCGCGAATTCTCGAAACCGCCTCCACAGCGCCTGGAATAACCTCTTCGCCTCGATACAATACGCCGTCCAAATCGACGACATACAATTTATACTTGCGCATTTATACGCAGCGGCGGGAAATCATTTCTGCAAGACGATTTAGCATCGCGCGCGCAGGAGTCGCCGGCAACTCATTCAACGCGGCACATGCGCCGGAGGAAAATTCCCGCGCGCGGTCCCTCGCGCCTTCGAAGCTCCCCGCCCCCTCCATCCACGAGCAAAAATCAATTAAGTCTTCATCAGTTACGCCGTTGCCGAATTTTCCTCTCAGGCGCTCAAGCTGCGCACCGTCCGCGCAGGCCCGCAACAAAATCAAGGGCAGCGTCGCACAGCCCTCGCGAAAATCGGTCGCCTGCGGCTTTCCGGAAATCTCCGCCGGACTCTCAAAGTCGATAATATCATCGGCGATCTGGAAACCTATTCCCATCATGCCGCCGAAATCGCGCAAAGCCCGCTCCGTCCCAGGGTCCGCATCCGCGATAAGCGCCCCCGCCCCGCAGCACGCCGCCATCAGCGCCCCGGTTTTCCTCCGCAGGATATCGAGATGCCTTTCCTCCGAAAGCTCAAAATCCCCGCGCGTCGAAACCTCCAAAACTTCTCCCTCGGCCATCTCGACCACCGCTCCCGCAATCAGCCGAATAATCCGCAGATCCCCATCGACCGCAAGAATCTCCATCGCCTTTGCCAGAAGCACATCTCCCGACAAGATGCTGGCCGTATTCCCGAATACCGCCGACGCCGTCGGCCTCCCGCGTCGAAGCCGCGCCTCGTCCACAACGTCGTCATGGATCAAAGTCGCCATGTGCACCATCTCCATGCACGCCCCCACCGCCGCCACCCGCTCTCGATCGAACGCCTTGCCGACCGCGCGCGCAGACAGCGAAACAAGAATCGGCCGCAGCCGCTTCCCACCCGCCTCGGCCACATGCTTCGCGATCTCGTCTACCGCGCGCACGTCCGAACTCAGCGACTTCTGCAGATAAGCCTCGCACTCCCGAATGTCCGTCGCCAAGTCGTCGGCCAGGTCGGCCGCAAACTCTCGAACCGCTTCGACGTACGCGCTCGTCATTTCTCGCCCCAGTGGATGCAGATGTTTCCAAAAAAGTGGTCTTCGCAACGAATGTTGCCAAAACCTGCTGAGCGCATTAGAGCCGAAAGCTCGTCCCGCGACGCAAACCGTTGCGTCGACTTCGGCAAATAGGTGTATGCGTCCCGCTTGCCGAACAGCGAACCGAGCAAGGGTATGCCCTTATGGAACATAAGCCCGGCAGCCGTCCGCGCGATCGCGCCCTTCGGCCGAGCCATGTCTACCGTCGCAAAGCTTCCGCCGCGCCGCAAGATTCGGAACACTTCCGAAAGGGCAAGGCGCAAGTCAGGCACGTTCCGCAGGCCCCACCCAATCGTAACTCCATCCACGCTGCCCGACTCCAATGGCATACGCCCTGCATCGCCCAAAGTCAACCTGAGTTCGTACGGCTTCTTCGCAGCGATTTCGAGCATGGGGGCACAGTAGTCGATGCCCACGATCGCTCCTGACTTGCCAACCGCCGCGCGAAGAGCCTTTCCGAAGTCCCCAGTCCCGCAGCAAACGTCGGCGACGATATCCCCGGGGCGGAGCCGCATCCCTCTAACTGCGGCCGCCCGCCACCGGTGATGGAGTCTAAAACTCATCGTGGAGTTCAATAGGTCGTAGGTGGGGGCGATCTCGGCAAACATGTCGCGCACGCGGGCGCTCTTCGGCTCGCCTTCCAGGTCCCACGTCTTCTTCACGGCCTTCTCCACTACGCGAACTGTACCCATTCGACGGTGTCAGTTTTCAAGGATTTCTGAAAATTCGAAAACCGCGCTTGGGAACCGAGGTTTCGCGTATGCTATGGATGAGAGGTGAAAACATGTTAGCGACGCTAGCCGCATCGTCGATCTTGATTTTCGCGCAGGCCGGAAGCGAAGTCTTGCCGGCAGGGGCGGACATATCCTTCAAGGCTCACACACTTAACGGAACGGAGATTTCTACTGCAACCCTTCGGGGTAAGCCGACGCTGATCGTCCTCTGGGGGCCATGGAGCCAAAAGTCTTTCCGCGCCGTCGAGGCTGCTGATCGCATGCGCGACAAGTACGGCGCTAAGCTCCGCGTCGTGGCGCTTACGTGCTGGGACACGGCCCGCAACACCGAGTCTTTTTCGCAAACCTATCCCAAGCTTCACGTCGAGTACTGGGTCGACCCCGCCGAGCGCGATACGGACAACTCGATCGCCGCGAAAGTGTTCAAGACGAAGCGTTTCCCTACGGTTTATGTCCTGGACTCAGCCGGCAAGGTCGTGGGTGGCTACGTCGGATTGAAGCCGGACGACGATCTTTCGAAATTGATCGATAGAGCTGCCTAACGCGGCGGAACGGGCTTGCCGTTGATACGGATTTCCCAGTGGCAATGGGGTCCGGTGCTCAAGCCGGTCGAGCCGACTGCGGCGATAACGTCACCCTTATTAACCTCTTTGCCTACACCCACGTAGAGCTTGGAGCAATGGCCATAGAGCGATGCCTTTCCTCCGCCGTGGTCGATGATGATGCAGTTGCCGTAGCCGCCTCGTCGCCCCGCAAAGATAACGCGTCCATCGCCGCAGGCATGAATCGGAGTCCCCATTGGGGCGGCGATGTCAAGGCCGGTATGCATGCGGACAGCGTGCGTGATAGGATGCACGCGCCTGCCGAAGGTGCTCGTTATCCTGCCGTTTACGGGCATCCGATACGAGCCGCGATACACGGGCACGTTGGACTTCACCGCGTAATACCGGCGAAGCTCCGCTTCGATGACCGCGCTTTCCTTCTCTAATTCGTCGAGTTCGTCCTGCGCATCTTCTCGGTTTTCCTTGAGCTCTCCCAGAAGCCCCTTCTTGAAGCGCATCCTGTTGTCGAGCGTTGCCTTCTCGGCCCGTCGAGCAGCCATGAGACCGCCGATCCGCCGAACTAGGCTATCCTTGACTGCCTTTCTCCGGTTGACCTCTTCGCGGAACTCGCGAAGCTTCGCGATCATTTCCTGATCCTGCTCGGCGATCTTGCGAGCCACGAAGCTTTCGTCTTGCGAATCCGTAAAGCTTCTGGTTCCGAAGAATGCCCCGACCGAAGACTCATTCTCCGTCATGTAAACCGCTCGGATGCGTTTGCCGACGACCTCCTTCTGGCCGTCCAGCTTCTCCGTTGCGTCGTTGAGCGCCTCTGCCGCTCGGTCCTGTTCTGCCTGAGCGTCGTTTAAAGCAATCTCCGTGTGCTTAAGTCGCGATCGGGCGTCTTCGAGGAGATTGTCCGCACGCTCGATGTCGCTCATAACGTACGAAATCTTGCGAGTCGTCTGCTTGATCTCCTTGCGAAGCGCGTTAGCTTGGCTGCGCGTGGATTTCTGCTTGTTAAGAAGCGTCTTCTTGGAAGGCTTTTGCGCAAAGGCGAAGACGGCGAGAACCATCGCTAGGACGAAAATCAGCTTTCCCCTCACGCCGCATACCTCAGGTATTTGCGAATCGATAAGCTTGCCGCCGCCATCCCCATGAGCGCACCGACGATCATGAGAACGAGGACCATATTGACGACCGGGTAGTGGAAGTCGCTCGACTCCAACGGGCCTAGAACCGCAATTTGCCGCGCAGTTACGTACGCCGTTATCGCCCACAAAAGAAGGCCTGCGAGTAGGCCGCCGGCGACCCCGGAAATAGCTCCTTCGAGCAGGAACGGCCACCGGATCGTTCCGTGATTGGCGCCGACCAGTGTCATGATCCTTATCTCCTGGCGTCGGGCAAGAACGGTGAGGTGAACCGAATTCAGTATGAGCGTGCCCGCTGCGAAGACCGCGATGAGGCCCAGAATCAAACCCGACCAACGCACGAACGAAATCATCGCCAAGACGCGCTGCCTTTCCTCTTTCGCATCCCGGATACCGTCGACAGGATCGAAATACGGCTGTCTGCGGATCGCTTCGCGAACGGCCTGACCCTTATCGAGCTGCGCGAGCGTTATGACGACTTGGTCCGGAAGCGGATTCTCGATATCCTTGGTATCAGCAAGCAGGCCATGGGATTCGCGATATTTCTGCCAGGCTTCCTCTTTCGGCAAAAGCTTGACGGCCGAAACGCCAGGTGTCTTTCCAAGTTCGGCTACCATCTGCTGAACCTGCTCTTTCGTTGCGCGGTTCTTGACCGAAATCTTCATTTCGAACTGCGGACCGAGCGCGTCGAGCTTGGCGTTGAGCGCAACGTACATGAAGCCCAGTCCGCCGAGAATGAAAAGCGCGATCGCCGCCGTGTTGACCGCCGAAACCGTCATGAGGCCATTCCGGCGCAGCGCGGTGAACGCTTCGGTTAGCGCGAAGTGGATGCGATCAAACATGGACGCCCTCGAGGGTTCGCTCCCGGAGACCGCAAACGTCGCCAATTACGTGGCCCCGCTCCAGCGTTATGACGCGCCGATGGAGCTGCGAAATCGTGGCGATGTCGTGCGTCGCCATAAGGACCGTCGTGCCGCGGCTATTGATGTCGAGGAGAACGTTGAGAATGTCGGCGCTCGTGTCGGGGTCGAGGTGGCCGGTCGGCTCATCGGCCAGCAGCACCTGTGGATTGTTGACGAGCGCCCTCGCAATCGCGACGCGCTGCTGCTCGCCTCCGGAAAGTTCAGACGGCCTGGCGTTGGCGCGGTTGAGGATTCCGAAGCGGTCGAGGAATTCGGGGACGCGCTTTTTGACTTCCTTGAACGAATGTCCGGCTGCGCGCATGGCGTAGGCGACGTTTTCCCAGACCTTCTTGTTGGGGAGGAGGAGTATGTCCTGCGGGACGAAGCCTATCTGGCGTCGCAGCTTGGGAACGGAGCCTTCGGATAGCGCGGCGAGATCGCGACCTCGTAAAAGCACCCGTCCGGAGGTGGCTTTGAGTTCGCGGATTATGAGTTTGAGAAGAGTTGACTTCCCTGAGCCCGAAGCGCCGACCAGGAAGACGCACTCGCCCTGGTCGAACGACAAGCTTACGTCCCTTAAAGCACACACTCTCCGGTCGTACTCCAGGCTTACCTTCTGGAATTCGATCACGTAGTCACCATTATGGCCGATTTGGCCTCCGCAAGGTTAGACGAGCCGTTTCGCCGATTAGGTGCGCGTGCCCTTTTTAGGCGCCTGCCGGGTTCACGGTGAGCCGGAGCCTATAAGAGAGCATTCATTCATTTTCATCTCTGTTCTGGCTCACTTTCGTTCACCGAGGGCTCATTCGTTGTTCATTAAGGGCTCACGTTCAGCCCTTAAAGTGGAACGCCGCCCCTTCCAGCCCATTCACTCCGGCAACGCCGGCGGCTTTTGTCAACCGGTTTTTCGCGGTTCAAGTTCCGGCGATCCCGCCCCGACAAAACCCCGTACGCGCCAGCCCGCCCGCCCTAAAGCCATCCGTGTGAAGCATGAAAGAGAAATCCCCGCCCAGCACCGCCGCCGAGGGCCAAACCTCCAGCTTCGGGCCGCTCCGCACGATGGTCGGCCGGTCGTGGAACACCAGCAGCCGGGCCTTGCCGTCGCGCCACTTTTCCGGGCCCCGGAGCTGGTCGTACAGGTGGAACTCCGTTTCCTCACCGACGCCCACGCCCTTAAACGCTTGCTCTATCTTGGTGACGGCGCCCACCGTCAGGTCCCCGCTCTT
>DASSBY010000175.1:0-12221 GCA_035698285.1 Fimbriimonadales bacterium
GAAGAATAAAGTCGAGGCTGTCGTATTCCCCGGTCGTCGTAACAATCCTGATGGGGCGGTCGTAAGTATGCAGCACAGCGCGAAGGCCTTGCCCTGCGCTGGTCTTTGGAACGACGTTAGGTGCATTTATCAGCTCGGCGATTCGCGTCTGAAAATGCTTTATTTCCCGCATCCATGCACCCCAAGCGTCGTCCATGTCCTCGTACCACGCAGTTAGTGCCTCCTGGACGTCGGCGATTGTTTTATCCGTCGGACGGCCAAGGGAGTGGTTTGCTAAATAGATTTCATCGCGGCCAAGAATTTTCGAGAATTGCGGCCAAATATTTTCCCTGAGCCACTCTTCGGTCATTTCCCGATCTCGGTGCGAACGTCCCACAGCTCGGGGAATAGCCTTATATCGAGGGCTTTGCGCAGGAAAGACACTCCCGAACTGCCGCCCGTACCCATTTTGTATCCGATAATACGTTCGACGGTCTTTACGTGCCTGAATCTCCAAAGCGCAAAATGCTCCTCCACGTCCACGAGCTTCTCGCACATTTCGTATTCTGCAAAATACTTTTCCGTGTTTTCATATATCGTTTTGAAAACCGCGACTAGATCAGAGCTCTCTTCATATGGGCGCGACCAGTCCCTCTCGATCGCGGATAGTGGAACGGCAAAGCTTCGTCGCGACAAGTAACGCAAAAATTCATCGTAAAGGCTCGGCTCGTGGAGAGCCTGCACTAGCTCCGAATGAATCTCGGGCAAATGCTCGAACACCTTTACCGTTTTCGCATTCTTGTTGCCGAGAAGAAACTCGATCATGCGATTTTGGTGGCTCTGGAATCCGCTCGCCTGTCCCAGCACTCCGCGAAATTCGGCGTATTCGCTCGGCGTAAGCGTTTCCAGAACGGCCCATTGTTCGAATAGCATTCTTTGGATCTGTTTTACGCGGGCCAAAATCTTGAAGCATGGCGGCAGGTCGTCTTTTCTCACGAACTCGACCGCGGCGCGCAGTTCGTGGATCATGAGTTTCATCCAGAGCTCCGAGGTTTGATGCTGAACGATAAACAGCATCTCGTCGTGATGCTCGGGGCTGCTCAGCGGCTCCTGCGCCGCCAGGAGTTTTTCTAAATGCAAATACCCCAGGTAGTCCATCCGCGACCGGAAGTCCGTTTGGATGCTATTTTCGACCTCGCGTTCTGGCACCTCGTCAAGATACCCCTGAGCGGTGGTCTCCGGGCGCTGTGGGAAACGTTATCTCTCCAAATCCTCATCGACAGACAGCGCAACGCAAACGCGGCGGATGAATCCGGCAAATTCTGTGATGAACCTGCGCAGAAACTCGCGCGTGCGTTCGTCCTCGACGTCGCCGTCCTCCGAGATCATCCCCGGCGTGAAACGGATATAGGCCTCGATGGCGTTCATTTGCGGCGAGTTGCAGTAGCTGAGCACGCCGCGCAGGCTTTGCTGGGCCAGCGCCGTGCCAATCGAACCGGTCGACGCGCCGATGATGGCCGAGGGCTTGCGGCGGAAGGCGTTTTCGCCATACGGCCGGCTCGCCCAGTCGATGGCATTCTTCAGGCCGCCCGGGATCGAACGGTTGTACTCCGGGGTGACGAAAAGGACCGCGTGCACGGCTGCTATCGACCCCTTTAGCTTTTGCGCCGACTCCGGGTAACTCCCATCGTAGTCCGGGCTGTAAAGCGGCAAGTCCCGGAACTCGATCTCGCTAAACTGCACGTTCGGCGGCGCGAGCTTGATAAGGGCCTTGGCGAGAAGCCGGTTGATGGATTTCGACGACAGACTGCCGACGATGTATCCTACGCGGAGCGTTTCGGATTCGGTGGCCATAGCAACGACAATACCCGCGACACGTGGATCTCTTTGCCTGCTATTCTTTCTTCCATGAATGTGTCCAAGGGGATTGTTGGCGCTATCTGCCTGCTCTCGTTGCTTGCTTGCCGCAAGACGCCGGGTCCTTCGGAAATCGTTACGGCGAACGGCCTGCGGCGCCAGGAAGTCTGGGTAACCGACGAGAATCGCATTTGGATATATCTGCCCAAAGGCAGCGCAGAGAACCGGCCGCTGGTCGTGATTGCGGCCGCCGGCTCGCCGATGTACCGCGGGATGGCGCTTGCGGAGGGTGACATGCCGGAGCACGAGCCGTACGCGCTGGCCGGCTGCGTCGTCGTCGCATACGACGTTTCGGGGCCGGAGCCGTCGACCCGCTGGGGCGCCGGGGCTGCGGTGCGGAAGTTCCTGGCGTCGAATGGTGGCGTGGAAGACGGGCGCCGTGCCATCGACTACGCGCTCAAGAACGTTCCCGGAATCGACTCGAAGCGCATAATCGCCGCCGGGCACAGCTCCGCAGCCACCATAGCGCTGCAATTGGCGCTTTCCGACTCGCGCGTTTCCGCTTGCGTGGCTTATGCTCCTTGCGTGGATACCGAGCGAGTCCTAAAGGACAAGCTTTCGGACCTCGAGCGGGATGCCCCAGGTTTTCGCGATTTCGTCGCCCGCAGTTCGCTGCTTCAACACGCCGCGCAATGGGAAAAGCCGTGCTTTTTGTTCGTCGCCCAGGACGACAGCGTGATCGATCCTGCGGAAGTCCGTGAGTTCGCACAACGCTCGCCCGGCACGCAACTATTCGAAGCGCAATCTGGCGACCATTACGACTCGATGATTTACGAAGGCATTCCGATGGCTTTGGAGTGGCTTCGTAAGGAGAAACTGTTGACGCAATGACGAATCGACACTCGCTGGCCGATCAATGGCTAAGAGATTCCGGAGTATTTCAGATGTTGGGTTGCCGTGCATCACGATGCGACCAAACAAGCTGGCATTGCCTTAAAGGCATTACAATAACCGACCTTGCGGTGAGCGTTCGTCATTTAGGAGTTTTGCCAACGTGGAAGCGTCTTTGATGGGATGGCCGCCCTTGGCGATCAGTGCGGAGGAACCTTCGGTGCCCTCCCGGACGATTACTTTGCATAGATTCTTTTCCAGCGCCTCGACCGCGCCTGCCCATGTTCCGCCGGAACCGTGAGCGCTTGCGACGATAACCGCGGCTTCGGACAAAGCGTAGACCAATTTATTTCGGCCCATCGCGTTTCCCACCGAAAAGCCGGCGGATGGTGAATACGGCGACAGCAGGCAAATGCTTCCAGAATCCAACTCGGGATCGGAAGCGGCTTTCAACAGGGAGTCGGCCAAGACGCCTACCGAGGCGCCTCCCGCTTCGAATGCTGCGCGCATGGCCGTTTGGTCCACCCCCCTCGCGCCACCGGAAGCGACCGCGTAACCCAAGCGAACCGCCTCCTCAGAGATTCGCGCCGTAAATTCAGTGCCCGCGTCGTCCACGTCCCGCGAGCCCACGATCGCGATCGCGTCCGCGTTGAGCAGGGAAGGATTTCCCGCGACGTACACGACCGGCGGATGTCTGTCTCCGAGCGTCTCCTTCCATTTCCGTGGATAGCGCCCATCGAATTCCGTGATCACCGAGATGCCGCGCTGGGACCAGGTTTCCATTTTTTCCCCGGCCTCTGGAAGCAGTTCGATGCGTCGAGCAACTTGGGCCGCGTCGCCCGGCGAGAGGCGTTTTTCCGCCCAAGCGGTCAAACCCTCGCCGTCGAGCGTTTCCAACACGCTTCGCAGATCTCGCCACACTTTCGGTTCGATTGCCTTTTCCCCGATTGCTTGGCAGGTCAGCGCGACGGCCAGAATATCGTTCAAGAATCGCTCCTCGGCCGCGCCGTGGCGAGTGCGAACGGCATCACCTCGGCGACCCCCGCCTGGCGCAGCCTTACGCCAACTGCGCAAAGCGTCCACCCGCTATCCACGACATCGTCCACCAGCAGGCAAGGACCGTCTCGCGCCCCCTTCACCTCAAAGCTGGACCAAACATTTTTGAATTGGGTCGTCGAATTTTGCATTGTTTTTTGGGGAGCGTTTTGCTGCGTCTTCTCGACGGCGTCGACCGCTTCCACGCCGAGCGCCGCCGCAAGCCTGCGCGCGAAGTCCGGGACGAGCTGCGGCTGCCTCGCGCTCGGAATCCAAGTTACCCAACCGGGCTCGAATCCGGTTTCGCGGATCGCCTCCACACTGGGTGAGATCAATTCATCGGAAAAGCTGAATGTGCTGTATTTTCCTTCACGGACCAGCTTGCCCCATCCGGCGTCGCCGTATGCGCATAGCGCGACGCCCTGCCTGGGCATCCATTCCTCCTCGATCTTTTTGCGTGCTTCGGCCACCGTGCCCGGCGGAAACATTTTCGGCGGATTGATTTTGTGAACGTCCCTTCCCAAGAACTGCAGCGCATCGAGCACCGACTGCCTCGCTATTTTCGGACGCTCGATTTTCACGCAGCGATCGCATTTTCCACATGGCTCGGTGACGGACTGATCATCGAGCGCACGCGCAAGATAGAGCATCCTGCATTCTGTGGCCGCGGCGTAATCGCGCATCTCTTCGACTTCTTTTCTGCGGATTTCGCCGATCTCTTCAGCACGCAGACCGTCGTGCTGCCAGGGTTTGCCGGTTAGCTGCCATTTCTTGTCGTTGAATTCAACGACGCCGTGTACTTCAAGCAGTGCGAGCGCCTTAAGGATATCAACGTCCCGGTAATTTGTTCGGACTCTTAACTGGACGCTCGATAACGGCCCTTGTTGGAGATGCGCGACAACTTCCGTGAAGCAGTCTTTGGCTGGGAAAGCGCATTCGATGAAATAATCGTTGATTTCATCGTCTTCTGGCCCTTGCAAGAGTATTATTTGGGCGCTGTCTATGGCGCGCCCTGCTCTGCCGATCTGCTGATAATACGAAATAATCGAGCCCGGCCGCTGGAAGTGGATCACGAAGCCGACGTCGGGTTTGTCGTATCCCATACCGAGCGCGGTAGTCGCCACGATGCATTTTATTTCGTTTCGATTGAACGCGGATTCCAGTTCGAGCCGCCGGTCGCCGTCAAGTTCGCCGTAGTAAGCGCCGCAAGCCATTCCCCGCGATTCCAGCCAGCGCGCGACGCGGATGGCGTCGGCAACGGTCAGCGCGTAAATGATTCCCGAACCAGCGAGCGTCGGAATGATCCGTTCGAGCAGAGCCAGTCGCTCGGCTTGGTCGATTCTGGGCAGTACGCGTAGGTGCAGCGATTCGCGCATGAGCGGACCGCGCATAACTTCGATATTGGATCCCAACTGCTCGCCGATGTCGGAAATAACGCGGTCGTTCGCCGTGGCCGTGGTGCATAAAATCGAAGCGCATTCGTCGAGGTTGCTCGCCGTCAGCAAAATGCGGCGATAGTCGGGGCGAAAATCGTGCCCCCAATCGCTAATGCAATGTGCTTCGTCGATTACGAGAAGGCCGATCCTCCTTTGCAAAGGTGCGAGTACAGTATCCCGAAAACCTTCATTGCCTAAACGCTCCGGCGATATTATGAGGCAGTCGATTTCGTCTCGTTCGACTCCCGTTATAACGTCATTCCATTCCTCGACATTTGCGCTATTGATGGTTGCCGCCCGCACGCCATATTTCGCCGCGAGCTCGATTTGGTTTCGCATTAGCGCGAGCAACGGGCTAACCAGAAGCGTGGGCCCACCGCCCCGCGCGCGCAATAGTTTCGTAGAGACGAAATAGACGACGCTCTTGCCCCAGCCAGTCCTTTGCACCAGGAGAGAACGGCTTCCCGGCTTGAGCGCCTGCTCGATCGCTTCGACCTGCCCGGGGCGAAACTGAGCGTCCTGGCCGACAGCCTGCGTTAGGATGTTCTCAGCGTTAGGATAGAGATTCCCCGTTGCAGATGGCTCATCTTCCATGCGCTTAATATACATCCTGGACGGGCAAGGTAACATCTCGATCGTGCCTGTAACCCAGCGGCTGCCCGAGTGGCTTACGATTAGAATCCCGCGGCCGGAAGCTATTAAGGAAGTGGAGCGAATGATGCGGGCCAAGAGCCTGCATACCGTTTGCGAAAGCGCGCGGTGCCCGAATCTGCCCGAATGCTGGAGCAAGAAGACGGCCACCTTCATGATTCTTGGCGATACCTGCACGCGCTCCTGCGGCTTCTGCGCCATCAAAGTGGGCCGGCCACTGCTCGTCAACCCGCACGAGCCGCGCGATGTCGCCGAAGTCACCAAAGATTTGGGCCTGAAGCACGTCGTCGTCACGAGCGTCGCCCGCGACGACCTCAAGGACGAAGGCGCAACGCAGTTCGCCGAAACGATCTCCGCGATCCACGCGCTTACGCCGCATGTGATCGTCGAGGTCCTAACGCCGGATTTCAAGGGGAAGGACGATTGCATAAAGATCGTCACGGACGCCCATCCTGAGATTTACAACCACAACGTCGAGACCGTCCCGCGCCTGCATACTATCGTTCGGCCGCAAGCCAAGTACGATCGGTCGCTGAATGTACTTCGTAAAGTCAAAGAACTTGACCCAAGCATATATACAAAGTCAGGAATCATGCTCGGCCTCGGCGAAACGCAGGAAGAAGTCGTCGATGTCCTCAAAGACTTGCGAGCCATCGGCGTCGACGCAATCACCATAGGCCAATATCTGCGACCCACGATGCGGCACCTGCCCGTCAATACATTCGTACATCCCAACCGTTTTAGGGAGTATGAGAAAATAGGCGAGGACATGGGCTTCGCGTTCGTGGCTTCCGGGCCATTCATTCGAAGCTCGTACAACGCCATAGCTTTCAGCGAGAAGGTTATGGCCGAACGATTAGCCGCCGCAGAGGTGTAATGAAGCGAGCCTGGGGCCCGGGCATCTGGATATTGTTCGCGCTGCCGCCGATCGCCATGGCGATTTGGGCGGCCTTCTATCTTTACGGATTCCTGCGGTACTTCGAGAGTCCGCTCCATGACATCGCTTTCACTTATCGCGGCCAGCGCGGACCGATCGAGGCGCGCGCCGACGTCGTTCAGTTGAACTGGCGCGACGGGCGCATCGATGCCTCCGGCGTGCAGCTCAATGAGCTCGACACGCCGGCTTTCGCTGAGGCGCAGCGGCTAACGGTTCGAATTCCCCTGCCTTGGGTCCGTGGGCGGAGGGCGTATTTCGTCGACGTGGACCGTGGCAACTTCTTCGCCGAGCGCTACCCGAACGGCGCTTGGAGCTTCCAAGACGTCGTGCCGTATACGAAGGAGAAGAAGCCGACGGAAACCGCCTTCGTCATTCGGGCGAAAAATTCGCGATTCGATTTCTTCGACCGATGGACGAACACGCCGCACCGCTGGCATGGGTCCATAGCGTCCCTGAGCGTCGACGGCACGGAGAAGGCTTCGGCTTCACGCTTCGATGCCGGCGTCGATGGCGTCGGCCCAATGCACGTCAACCTCGACATCGGCCCCGAGGGTGTCGAATTTGTGCAGATTTTGACTCCAAACATGAACATGATGCCGCTCAAGCGTTACTTCGCGGATTGGCGAACCTTTAAAAGCATCGACTGGCTGCACAACTGGACCGCTGCCATGGTTTCCTATTCCGGCGCGATGACCGTTCAGCCTATCAAAGTCAATGGCCATCCGGAGTGGCGCGTACGCGGGGACGCCGTCGTCGATGCCGCCAAGCTTTCCGCCTTTGGACGCCTTTTCGATACGGCATCTTTCGATGGCGCCTTTACCGAGCAACTCGTTACCGGAGACTTCGCGGCCGCAGGTCCGGGCATTCGGGGGTCCGGAAAGGGCACGCTGCAGTACCTTCCGAAGGCGCAGGGGCAATTCGAGGGCAAACTTTACGCCGCCAGCGAAGCCATCGCCCGCAAGTATTTCGGCGATCTAATGCCACGGGAGTTAAGGTTTTCCGCCGCCGAATATTCGGGGAAATTCGGCTTTGGAGAAAAACTACTGGCGATGGGCGATATTAAAGCGCGCTCGGCGAAATACCAAGATTACTCGGCGACGGGGCTTTCCGCAAAAGTGGTCTCTAATGGCAATCTTTTGCGTTTAACCGGGGCAAAAGGCCATATCTTCGGCGCGCCTGCAAATTCCGAAATTCTCATGAGTTTCGGCAAGAAACCGACGATCCGCGGATTTTTGACGAGTCAGGACGTCGACATCACTCAACTGCCGGGTGTTCCCAAGAAGAACGTGCTGCGGGGGCGAGCAGACGTGCAAGTTTTGTTTTCGGGAACGCCGACGCATCCAAACGCAGCGCTGCGCGCCAACGGGAATGCTTTGTTAGCTTTCGAGACGAAAGACGAGCGTCGCCTCGAACCGGTAGACTTCGGTCTAGCCGGCAAGTTTGACGACGGGTTTCTTCACATCGATGCCGGCGAGGTCGTGGGCAAGCATGGAATTCTTAGGGGCTCGGGCAATTTAGGAATCAAGAACAAGAACCTCGATCTCGATGTCGCCGCCGGATCGATCGATCTGAGCGCCTTCCCCGGCTCGAACCTGAGTGGTTTTGCGTTTGGAGACCTCCAAGTCCACGGGACGATCGCAAATCCAAGAGTTGCTGGATTAGTAGAAGCTTATTCGCTAAACATGGACGATTATTCGCTCCCCTTCGTTTCGGCGCAGGTCTCGTATTCAAACGACATTATCCGTGCGGAGCAAGTCAATGCCCAGAGCGGCGTAACGCTAATAACGGGCGGCGGCAGCCTCGATCTCGCGCATGACAACAAGATTGCCGCGCAGGGAAGCGTCGTCGATATAGGGCTAGGGCAGTTCACCGATGAAACTGTTCAGGGCATAGCTCGAGGGACATGGCTGGTATCCGGCACTCTCGCCAATCCCTTGGCCGAAGCGGATCTGACCGCGGATAGCCTCGTGGCGGATCGCGTGGAAGTAAAAAATGCGCATGCGAAAGCGAAGTGGGCCAATAAGAAGCTTACGCTGGAGGCTGCTTCGGCAGAAATCGGCGGAGGCACGATTAAGGCTACCGGCGGTTGGGCTTCGCAGGGGGAAAGTCGTATCGAAGCGCATGTCGAAGGCGTCCAAGTGGGCGTTTTCGATCCCTATCTCGAAGGATCGGCCAAGCTCGGCGGGCTTATGGGCGGCGTGGGACAAGCGCGTTTTGAGGACGGCCGGTTGGTCGGCGGCCTCGGAAATCTTAAGGCCACCGACCTTGTTCTGAACGGCGAGCCCGTCGGGAACGGCGACCTCACGGCTTCGGTTGAAAACCGCGTCATATCTTTCCAGGCGGGGGCGGGCTCGCTCGAGGGCTACTACGTCATCGATCACGGCCGGTACGACCTAGACACCAAGACTCTCGATGCATCCCTCAACGTTTTGGATCAAAGCGTATCGGATGCCCTTCGGCTAACGGCGGCCGCGCTGGAAGATCAACTTTCGCCTGAGCAGCGGCAAGCGATGCGGGAGCTCGACGGCACGTTCACGCTCGCGGCGAAGGTCTCGGCGCAAAAGCAGCCGGATGGATGGAAAGTGCAAGCGGGTTCGGCAGACCTGGCTGCGCAAGACCTTGTCTTCGAGGGTCGCGAAGTGGGCAAGTTCGAGGCGGCAGTGCAAAAGGATGCCGACCGCTATCTGTTTACCAAAGCGGCGCTTTTCGACGGCCCGGCAAGCTTCCGGCTCGCCGAGAACACCCCCAACTACATCGACGAAGCCGGCAAGCTCGCCCTCGACGGCGAGTTTTATAACATCGATTTATCCTGGCTGAAGAATATCGATCCAACGCTTGGCGCGATGAGCGGCACCGCCGACGTTTCATTTCTTGCCGAGGGCGAAGCCAAGTCCCCACTCATCACCGCAACGCTTAGCACAAACAACCTCAAATACAATGATTTCTCCGGCGAAGTTTTCGCCGGACCCTTCTATGTTCGCGAGGGTTTGATTTCGGGCCAGCCCTTCGACGCTGCGGCGCCGAAGTCCGACGTCGGCTTCATCCGCTTGAAGGACCTCGAGGCTGTCATCAAGGACGTCTCGATACCGTTCCACTATCCCGGCACGATTGCACGCGATGAGCCGATTTCCGCCCGCATCGAGGTTCCACAGAAGGAAATCTCCGACATTCACGAGTTTCTCGGTGTGGTTGCCGACGAGACGAAGGGAACGCTCGACGGCGGTGAGTTTTCTGTTTCTGGGACTCTCGACGACATCCGTATGAACGGAAGCCTTTCCGCATCCGCGGAGAGGATCAAGTTCGAAGCCTTCGACACACCGCTAAGCAACGCCAAGGCGAACCTTTCCCTCGAAGGGCCGACGTTGAAGTTCACGGCTAACGCTGAGAGCGCCGAAGGCGGACTCATGTCGCTCTTCACCAGCGTCGATCTCAACGAAATGTCGGTCCAGCCGGGCTCCTTCGTAAACCTGACCGATTTCGCAGTTAGACAAGGCTTCGGAACGGCGACCGTGGCTCAGGGGACGCTTAACACGAAGCTGGATATAGAAGGCAGCGTCACCGAGCCGCGCATTTCTGGAACCGTCCATGCTCGAAACGGATCGCTGCGGGTTTCCGGCGAGTTTCCGCAGGCGGAAGCGGCTTCGGCGCTGCCGGTGAACCCTTACTTCGACGTAAAGCTGGACCTCACGGAAGCTCGGATTTCGAACGGCCCTCTCGACGCGATGGCCCACGGGTCTGGGACGATCGCCGGCCAGCTTGCGGGCTTGGAGGCCGACATGAATTTCGACCTCGACAGCGGCAATATCTCGCTGCCGACGGCCAGGGTGCGCTTTGAAAAGGGAGGCAAAGCGACATTCAAATATTCAAAAGATTGGCGCGGCCTGAGCGAGGCGACGCTTTTCGTAGATTTGAATGCAACGACGCGCGTGACCGCCGACGCGGGCTACGGCCCGCAGCGCTATTCGGTGGAGATGCATATCACCGGCGACCTCCTGAGCGACGAAGATCTGACCATCGTCGCAAACAGCGACCCGCCCGACCTGAGCCAATCGCAAATCCTGGCAATTTTGGGACAGAAGCAGCTGTTCGAAAATGTGGCCGCGGTGGGCATGGGGGACTTCAACGAGCAGCTCAAGAACCTCTTGGCTTCGGTAGCGGCCCCCGCCTTGATCGGACAGCTTACGCGGCAGTTTGAGCAGGCGCTCGGCCTCGACTACCTTTCGCTGGACTTCAGCCCAGCCGGATTTGGAGGCATCACGGTCGCGAAGACGCTTGGTAACGGCTTCACACTCGAATACCGTAGAGTCTTAGAACAATTCGCGCTCGTCGGAGAGTCCTTGGAAGAAGTAAGGTTGACATACCGCCTTCCGACCAATGACCCAATTTTGGGCCGCCTAACCCTTGGTCTGGCGGCGTCGCGAGATGGAATTCTAAAGGCGACCTTGGCTTATTCGAAACGCTTCTAAATGGAATTTTGGAGAAACGATGCGAGGGAATCGGTGTCTAACTGGTTGCCGGCGGAAGGACGCGGGTGGCGCTATCGACGATTTTGAAAGGTTGGTGGCCGCCTACCAAAACCGAATATACGGCGTGGCATTGAGGCTGACATCAAGTCCCGAGGTCGCGGCCGATCTAACCCAGGAGACGTTCTTGAGGGCCTTCCGCGGTTGGAAAAACTTTCGAAAGGAATCGCAAGCTTATACATGGCTGTACCGGATATTGGTGAATCTCAACAAGGACCGCATCGGACGCGAAACGCGCAGGCGGTCGAGGGAGACAAGCCTAACTTCGGAGGATGGGATCGATGCCTATGTCGAGCTGCCCGACAGCAGTCCCAACCCCTCGGAGTGCGCCGAAAGAGGCGAGCTTCGGGGCATACTTGCCAAGGCCATAGACGATTTGCAGCCCGGCTACAAGGAATGTGTTGTGCTTAAGGACGTAGAAGGGCTAAGCTACGAGCAGATCGCCGAGGTCATGGGCATAACGGTCGAGGCGGTTCGAAGCAGACTGGCTCGTGCACGGCAACAGTTGCGGCAGTCGCTTGCGCCCTATTTGAAGGCATAGATTCACGGAGGAATATTTGATAAAGCGATTGACACTGATGACCGCGATCTTCTTGGCTTGCGCTGGGGCGCTTGCGCAAGGCGAGGTGGTGGGCGAGATCGTCGTGAAGGGACTTACCAACATCTCGGAAACGACCGTGCTGTCCACGATGCGCACGAAGGTCGGCCAGATATACCAAGAGACGCAGCTCGCGAAGGACAAGTCCAGCCTGGAAGCGCTCGGCGTATTCCAAGACGTGAAAGTTTTCGGCCAACTCCTCGAAGACAAGAAATGGCGGGTCGTCGTCGAAGTCGTCGAATGGCCCGTCATCCAGTCGATCGATGTCTCGGGCAATACCGTTTTCGACGACGCGAAGATTTTGGACACGTTCG
>DASSBY010000176.1:0-4126 GCA_035698285.1 Fimbriimonadales bacterium
AAGATGGACGACTTCGCATGGAAAGCCGCACCCTGGACTGCGGATTTTGTCGACATCGAAGGCGACCGAAAGCCCAGGCCGCGCCTTCGTACGCGCGCGAAAATGCTTTGGGATGATCGGTACTTCTATGTCGCGGCAAAGTTGGAAGAGCCGCACGTCTGGGCCACGCTAAAAAAGCACGACTCCGTCATATTCCGCGACAACGATTTTGAAGTATTCATCGACCCCGACGGCGACAATCAGAACTATTACGAAATCGAAATAAACGCCATCGGCACGGAATGGGATCTGCGCCTGCCAAAGGCTTACCGGGACGGCGGCCCCGCTCTAAATTCTTGGGAGATACCAGGCCTCCTTAAGGCGACCCGTGTCGAAGGCACGCTGGGCGACGGTAGGGACAAAGACGATGGTTGGACCGTGGAGCTGGCGTTCCCGTGGAAATCCTTGGCCAAATACGCCGGCCGCCCGGCGCCTCCAAAACCCGGCGACCAATGGCGTATCAATTTCTCGCGCGTTGAATGGACAACGTCTTTCATAGACGGACGATACGTTAAGGCGCCCGGGCAACGCGAGGACAATTGGGTCTGGTCGCCGCAATGGGTCGTCGACATGCATCAACCGCAAATGTGGGGCTACGTTCAATTTGAAGACCACGCTGCCGAGTTCCGCAAAGACGAAACCCATCGTGCCCGCATGTTTCTCAGCGCAGTCTATTACGCGGAGAAAGCCTTTTACGAAAAGTACGGCCGATATTCGCCATCGTTCAACGAGCTCGATATCGACTTGCCGAGAGCAATATTCAGGGGCGCCCCGCGAATATTCATCACGCAAAGTGGCTACGTCGCCAGCGGTGTCGTCGTCGTTGAAGAAAAGCCAAGGACTTTGGAAATACGCGAGGATTCGAGGCTCGTCCTGAAATGAATGAGCAAGAAATGGCGGCCTCTCTTGCGGCGCTTCTGGCGGAGGACCAGGTTATGTCGGGGGATGCGGTAAAACGCGCGTACGACTGCGACGCTTACACCGTCGAGCGCCGCTTTCCCGACGTTGTCGTATATCCCAAAAGCACCGAGGAAGTCGCAAACGTGGTTCGTTGGTGCATTCAAAATTCGATCCCCTATACTCCCCGCGGCGCCGGAACCGGGCTAAGCGGCGGCGCGCTCCCCGCCTGCGGCGGCGTCGTCGTGGCGCTTACGAAAATGCGCAAAATCCTGGAAGTAGACGCTGAAAACCGCATTATGTTGGCTGAAGCGGGCTGCCCCAATCTTGCGCTATCCAAAGCCGCAGCGCAGTTCGGCCTCCATTTCGCGCCAGATCCTAGCAGCCAAACGGTCTGCAGCTTAGGGGGCAATATCAGCGAAAACAGCGGCGGCCCGCACACGCTCAAATACGGCGTAACCACCGACCACATTTTAGGTGTAAAGATGGTGGACGGCGAAGGAAACATTCGCGAATTTGGAGGGAAAATTGCAGGTTTTTCGGGCTATGACCTTGTCGGCCTTGTCGTTGGCAGCGAAGGAACGCTGGGAATAGTCACGGAAGCTTGGATCCGTCTCACGCCGGTGCCGACGAAAATAAGGACGCTGCTCGCAGCATTTTCCACGCCGATAGAGGCGACGCAAACCGTGAGCGACATCATCGCCGCAGGAATTATTCCGGCAGCGATGGAGTTTATGGACCAAACGATTTTGCAGGCCGTCGAGGCGGCATTCCATACGGGCCTTCCTACCGAAGCTGGAGCGCTCTTGCTAATTGAGTGCGACGGCGAGAATGCAGACGCCGAAATTGCAATCGTCGAAAGAATCGCGAATAATAGAAACGCAATCCAGGAGCGGATCGCGAAGGACGAGGAAGAGCGGGCCGCCCTATGGACCGCTCGCAAGAAAAGCATCGGCGCGGTCGGCCGAATCGCCGCGAGCATGGTGACGCACGACGGCGTTATCCCACGCTCGCGCCTGCCCGAAGTCCTAGAGTTCGTCTACGCAACGGCGAAAGAATACGGCCTTCGGGTCGCAAATATCTTCCATGCCGGCGATGGCAACCTACACCCAATTTTCCTGTTCGATGACCGCAATGAGGACGAGGTCGACCGCGTCGTTCGCGCTGGCGAAGCCGTCATTCGCAAATGTATCGAGGAAGGCGGCAGCGTCACCGGAGAACACGGCATCGGAGTCGAAAAGATCGACCTCCTTGGCGAGATGTTTACGCCGGAAGACCTACGGCTTCAAGACGATGTGCGCCGTGCCTTTTTGCCATCTGATTTGTGCAACCCTGGTAAGGTTCTTCCTACACAAAAGGCCTGCGTCGAGGTCAGAGTGAAACGGCGCGCTGCCCACTAGCTCGGGTAGCCTCTTCCTACGTGCTTCTCTCCGCTTCAAAAATCGCAAAAGCCTACGGCGGAGAGCGCGTCCTTCTGGGCGCCGACGTGCGGGTCGAGAAGCGCGAAAAGGTTGCCCTGGTCGGCCGCAACGCCATCGGCAAGACCACGCTGATCCGCATCATCACCGGCGAGGAGGAACCGGACGCCGGCTCGGTCCACCTGTCGCCTGGAGCACGCATTGGTTACCTCCGCCAGGTTCCGCAAGCAGAGGACGGTTCAACGGTTCTGGGCGAAGCTGAAAGGGGCCGCGCCGAAGTGATCGGCCTCCGCCGCCGCCTCCGCGAGCTCGAGGAAATTCCCAGTAACAAAATCACAGAAACAGAAATCGAGGAATTCGCGGCCCTCCACGAACGGCTCCTCGACGAGGCCGCCTATTCCATAGACCACGACTTGCGATCCGTGCTGTCCAAGGTCGGGTTCTCGGAAGCGGATTTCGACAAGCCCATATCCGCGCTAAGTGGCGGTGAACGGACACGCTTGGCCCTGGCGCGTCTCCTCCTCGAAGAGCCCGAGTTGCTAATCTTGGACGAACCCACCAACCATCTCGACCTCGAAGCTACCGAATGGCTCGAAAAGTGGATCCGCGAATATCACGGCGCCGCCCTTATAGTTTCTCACGACCGCGAATTCCTTCAAAACGTAGCGGATAGAATTGTCGAAATCGAAAGCGGAATCTCCCGCTCCTGGCCCGGGCCGTTTGACAAATTTATTCGTTTGCGCGAAGAGGATGCCGAGCGTCGCTCTCAAATAGCCGAAAGGCAAGCCAAAGCGGCAGCGAAATTGGACGAATTCGTGAGGCGGTTTTTGAATTCCGAAAGGGTCGCCCAAGCTCGCGGCCGGCAAAAGCATTTGCGCAAACTCCAGTCGGAAATGATCGAAAAGCCAAAATCGGCGAAATCCATGACCAGCGGCTTCGGAAAGGTCGCCCGCAGCGGTGATCTCGTCGCCGCATGTAAAAACGTCGGGATGGTTTTTGGAGACCGCACACTATATTCCGGTCTCGATTGGACCGTCCTCCGCAGCGAAAGGTGGGGCGTCGTCGGCTCGAACGGCTCCGGAAAGTCGACACTAATCAAAAACTTGTTGTCGATCATCGAGCCAACGGGCGGCGAAGTCCGGATCGGATCGAATGTCACCGTGGGCTATTTTTCTCAGGACGCCTCCGACATAGATCCCGCAAAAAATCCGCTCGAATTCTTGAACTATGAATGCGGTCTCGATTACCCCACGGCACGCACACTCTTGGGTAGGTTCTTAATTTCCGGCGAACAAGCGTTCCAGCCGATCGGAACTCTCAGCGGCGGCGAGCGAAACAAACTTGCGCTCGCGCGCCTTACCGCCCTAAAACCGAATCTCTTGGTGCTCGACGAGCCGACAAACCATCTGGACATGGACTCCCGCGAAGCGCTCGCCGATGTTCTGGCAGATTTCGCCGGGACGCTCATCCTCGTCTCCCATGATCGCCGACTCCTCGACCGCCTAACAACGAAGACTCTCGACCTCCGAAACGGTGTCGCAACGAAACATCTCGGCTCCTATCGGGATTATCGAGCAGGCAACAGGGAAGCATCGACGCAATCGCCGACGAAAAATAACTCGTCCAAAATGACGCCCCGAGAAATCAGCAAGAATATCGAGAAGCTTCAGCGTGAAGTCGAAACGATAGAGCAGGAAATCGTAAAATTGGAGCAAGACGTCGAGGCCAAAGAGCGCGACCTTGGCGAACTCCCGGAAAACGCGGACTTCCAC
>DASSBY010000177.1:0-2833 GCA_035698285.1 Fimbriimonadales bacterium
CCGCAAGACGTAGCGAACCTGCTATCGCGAATTTACGGTGAGCGCATTACCGTCGAGCATACGGTTTCAGTTATCCATTTTAGTCCCGTGGACGAGTAGAGATACTCATCAGCCGCTCTATTTCCTGAACCAACCTTTCGCCGGTGAACGGCTTTTGAAGGAAGGCATACGGCGAGTTAACCGGCTGTGGATATCCCGAAATGACCAGCGTCCTCTCCGTACCGAAAAGACTCTTCAGCTCCGTGGAAACGTTCGAGCCGGAGCGGGAAGGCAGGACCGAATCGATGATCAGGAAGTTAACGTCGGCGCCGTGCTCGGCCATAACGTCGAGAGCCGCATCAACATCGCCGGCTACATAGACGGAGCAGCCGCGAGCGAGCAAATGCCTTTCGATGACAGTTTGGACCACCGGTTCGTCCTCGACGAGGAGCACCGTGGTTCCCGAGATATCGACGCCTGAATTCATTAAGCCTGTATCTTCGGACGCCGTTTTCCCGCGTTCTGCTTCATTTGAGTTTGAATTCAGCTCGGGACATATGCGGAGGTGCGTGCATCCGCGCTAGAGCATAGGTATAACCTACGCCTATGGCACAGCTTTCTTCCGCCGAGATAGAGGCGTTCCTTGCCCGCAGCCACGGCTGGAGCGCGCAGGATTCAGAGATCGTCAAAACTTTCGAATTCCCTACATACGTCGACGGCCTCGTTTTTGCCGTCGCTTGCGGGCGTCTCGCGGAAAAGAGAGACCATCATCCGGACATGCTGATCACATGGCGCAAAGTTCGATGCTCGCTTTCCACGCACAGCGAAGGCGGGATTACGCAGAAGGACCTCGACCTTGCCGCTGAAATCGACGGCCTGATCTGAATGCGCTTTGGAATCCTCGCGCTTTGCACGGTTATCGGCTGCTCGGGCGGGCAAGTCGAAGCTCCGAAAAAGGTGCGGCCAACTCCCCACGTAGCGCCGGGCACGGTCGTACACGAGTCGCCGCGAGCCACGAAAGGCGAACTTCTGCGGCTCAAAATGAAGCCTGGCGCCGTTTATGATCGGCGTCTGACTGCGACAATCGTGACGACCGCCGCTCCGGGATCCAAGCCTCCCGCGGGCGCGCTTGGCACGACGACGGTGGCAATGCAATATAAGACCGAGGTTCTGAGCGCAGGCAGCGGTGTCCAAACAGTCAAGATTACGTCGACCCCTCTAAAGGTGGAAAAACCCGGTGCCTCCGGTCAATGGGTGCCGCAGGGCGAAGCCGGTGAAATCACGATGGACGAACGCGGGGCAGTGCTCACCGACATCAAAGGCATGGTCTCGGGGCTCTACGGCGTCGGCATCATTCCTTTTCCCGAAAAAGCGGTTGCGAAGGGATCGAGTTGGTCCAGCACCTCTGTCCGCGACATGCCTCCTTTCGGGGAAGTCGAAATCGAAGAGAAGTTCAGCTATGTCGGCGATGCAGGTGACGGACTCTACCGCATCGATTCGTTGGGCACGGGATCGCTCGGCGGCATGAAGATCAGCGCGAAATATCTGTACCGAAGGGCCGACGGCAGCTTGCACTCCGCCGACGTTTACACCAGCGCCGAGGTTGCTCTACCCGGAGACAAAGCCGGTTCGAAGATCCGGTTGGCCGTCTCCCTAAAAGTGCGGCCCAGATAGACATGGAGCGATGGGAAGGGCAGAACTTGCCGGAAGAGCCGGCAATCGCGCTTATCGCAAATGATGCGCTCGGCAACTTTGCGATTGCGAACCTCGTAGCGCAGGCGTTGAAATCAAGATATCCCGATTGTGGGCTCGACTATTACGGCGGCAGCCGAACGCTCGAGCTGGAAGAAAGTTGTGACCTATTTACTTGGCGTTTTTCAGCGTACGGCGCTCCATTTTCTGAAACGCTCGCGGCGGCGAGCGAGCGGCCGAAATATGTGCTCGTTGTTAATATCGAGTCAGGATATCCGAGCAAGGCGCTCGCATCGGCTCTCGCCGCCGATTACGTTTGTGGACCTTGCCTTGCTCCGAATGCGCGCGGCGATTGGGATTTTCCGGCTGACGAACGTGGCGACCTTTGGCGCGACAGAGCCTGGATTGCAAGGGGAATCGAAAATAGATATTCATTTCTCGAAACGCCATTTATCGGCGAAATGTTCGTCAAGCTCTGTTATTTGGGCGGTGAGCGCGGTGCGCCGTGGCCTGGAGGAATTCCGCGCTACAAGTTTCCTCAAAGGCCCGTTTCCGGATTGCCGGATGTTTTAATTTCGACCGGCGGCTCGCTTCCAGAAAAACTGTGGCCCGTGCAAAAATGGCGCGAGCTTTTGGAAAGCCTTAATGCTCGAGTCGGGCTGCTTGGCGCAGCGCCGAAGCGGCAGCAACAGTTTTATCACAGCGACTCCGACGAAACCGCCCTTGTCGACGCCGGACTTGCGGAAGACTGGCGAGGCAACCTATCGCTGCCGGAAGTGGTCGGCGCACTTGAAAAGGCGAAACTGGTTATCACGATCGACAATGGCATCCTCCATTTCGCCGCTGCAAACGAGGTCCCGACGGTGGGACTCTACCGCAGAGACTTCGACAGGCTATGGGCGCCACCCAATCCAAACCTGGCGCGGCTAACGCCTTTGCAAGGCGACGTCGACATGATTCAAGTGGATGCTGTTTTCGGCGCCGTCAAGCGCCTCGCGAGCGTGTAATCTCCACTCCCGCAGATATCGCCGATTCCAGCATCGGCGGATCCAATTTCGCAGCCCGTACGTGGACACTGGAAACGGACGTTAAGCTTGCAAGAATGCGCTCGGCGATATGTTCGGCGAGCGTTTCGATTAGCTTCAACTTTGGCCCGGCGACG
>DASSBY010000178.1:0-13512 GCA_035698285.1 Fimbriimonadales bacterium
CGTCAAGGTTGGCGAATCTTGGGTTCGCAAGATTAAGGGCGATGCTGCCAAGAACACGGTCGACGCTGAGGCGACTTACACGCTTCAGGGGATCGAGACCGTCGGCGATTCGAAGCAGCTGAAGATCGGTTTCGTATTCAAAGAGACCTCGGGCGAAACGCCGATGTCCGCGACCGGGACGCTTTACCTTATGCCGACGGACGGCTACCTGGTGAAGGGCAACTTTGCCATGAAGAACGTTCAGTTCGATCCCAGCATGCCGCCGACCGACGCAACCTGCACGGTTACGCGAACCGACAAGTAAACTAGTCTCGACTAGGCTTCTGGGGCCGCAACTTACAAGGGTTGCGGCCCCTTTGCGTTTGGCCATTCGGGCGATATCATTCGTCCAATTCGCTTGAGACGCCCGATGGTCTTGTCTCGGCGTAGAAAATTACGTAAGATATAAGCCGAAATGAGACTCGACAAGCTCACATTGAAGGGGCAGGATGCGGTTCAAGCTGCACAGACCCTCGCTGAGGAATATCAGAACTCGCAGATCGAGCCGGAACACCTGCTTCTTGCGCTTCTGCGACAGTCGGAAGGCATCGCGAAACCCCTTCTCGACAAAGTCGGCGCTTCGACGAACGAGCTCGAGGTAGACGTTCGCAATGACCTGGAGCGGATGCCCAAAGTGCAAGGGGCGTCTGCGTATGGATCCTCGATCGGCCCGCGGTTGCGACACGTAATCGACGCCGCGTTTAGAGAGGCGGAAAAACTCGAGGATGATTTCGTCAGCACCGAGCACTTGCTTGTTGCCCTGGCAGAGGAGACCGATGGATTTGCGGGTAAGGCGCTGCGCTCGTCGGGCGCAGACCCAGCTTCGCTCTTGAGGGCAGTCGAGAGCATTCGCGGGGGCCGCAAGGTCACGGACCAGTCTCCCGAAGATAAATACCAAGCTTTAGAAAAATATGGCCGCGACCTGACGGAAGCGGCGCGCAAAGGAAACTTGGACCCGGTAATCGGCCGCGATGAAGAAATTCGGCGCGTTGTGCAAGTTTTGAGCCGGCGAACCAAGAATAATCCCGTGCTCATCGGCGAGCCGGGCGTCGGCAAGACCGCTATCGCGGAAGGGCTCGCTCAGCGCGTGGTCGCGGGCGACGTTCCTGAGGGATTAAAGGGAAAGAGCGTCATTACTTTGGATTTAGGAGCGCTGGTAGCCGGCGCGAAATTTCGGGGCGAGTTTGAGGAGCGCCTGAAAGCAGTTTTGGAAGAAATCAAGGCGTCGGATGGCGAGATTATTTTGTTCATCGACGAATTGCACAATCTCGTTGGGGCGGGCCGCGCGGAAGGTTCCATGGACGCTGCCAACATGCTAAAGCCGATGCTTGCGCGCGGCGAACTTAGGTGTGTTGGGGCGACGACACTGGACGAATACCGGAAATATATCGAAAAAGACGCGGCGTTGGAGCGCAGATTCCAACCGGTTTATGTCGGTGAGCCCAGCATCGAGGACGCGATTGCGATTTTGAGGGGATTAAAGGAGCGGTACGAGGTTCACCACGGCGTCCGAATTACAGATTCAGCCATCGTCGCCGCCGTTGCGCTAAGCGATCGCTATATAACGGACAGATTTTTGCCGGACAAAGCCATCGACCTGATGGATGAGGCGGCAAGCCGATTGCGAATGGAAATCGACAGCGTTCCTACCGAAATTGATACGCTTGACCGTCGGATGGTTCAAATTGAGATCGAAAGACAGGCGCTTAGAAAAGAGGACGACGCAGCCAGCAATGAGCGGCTGAAAAAGTTAGAAAAGGAATTGTCCGACCTTACGGAGCAACGGTCGGCGCTGGCGGCGCATTGGCAAAATGAAAAGGAGAAAATAACGGAAATCCGAGCGGCAAAGGAGCAGATTGAATCGGCCAAAGTGCAATTGCAGCAGGCGGAACGCGACCAGGACTGGGAAAAGGCGGCTCAAATCCAACACGGCGAACTGCCGAAGCTTTCGAGCCGCGTTCAAGAACTCGAAAGCGAATTGGGCAAGCTGCAAGCCGACCAGAAAATGCTAAAGGAGGAGGTGGACGACGAGGACATCGCGGAAGTCGTTGCTAAATGGACGGGCATTCCAGTTTCGCGTCTAATGGAGGGCGAAATGGCGAAGCTTCTCGAAATGGACCAGCGACTCGCTCAGCGCGTCGTGGGACAGGAGGAGGCAATCCATGCCGTTAGTGATGCCGTTCGCCGCTCGCGAAGTGGAATCGCCGATCCAAATCGTCCGATCGGATCGTTTCTGTTTCTTGGCCCCACCGGAGTCGGAAAAACCGAGTTGGCGCGGGCCTTAGCGGAGCTTTTATTCGACGACGAACGCGCGATGATTCGGATCGATATGAGCGAATATCAAGAAAAGCACACGGTAGCGCGCCTAATTGGAGCGCCCCCCGGATATGTGGGCTATGAAGAGGGCGGTCAACTAACCGAAGCCGTGCGTCGACGGTCATACAGCGTGATTCTTCTCGATGAAGTTGAAAAAGCGCACCCCGAAGTCTTCAATGTCCTTTTGCAATTATTGGACGATGGGCGACTGACCGATGGACAGGGAAGAACTGTTGATTTTCGTAACACCGTGGTGATTATGACGAGCAATTTGGGCTCGCACGAGTATGGTGATATGCCGCTCGACATTACGGATGATGTTCGCCGACGGGTTTTGGAAACCGTGCGCGGTTTTTTCCGTCCCGAGTTTTTGAATCGCATCGACGAAATCGTTGTGTTCAGCCCGTTAAGTCCGATGGAGATAAAGCAGATTGTGGATATCCAACTGCGGATTCTCTCAAAGAGGCTATACGACCGAAACATCACACTCGAGTTGTCTGAGTCCGCCAAGGACCAACTGGCGGCGACCGGCTACGATCCGACTTTCGGCGCGCGGCCGCTAAAACGCGCAATTCAGCGCGATATCCTCAATCCGCTTGCTCAGGAGATACTTCAGGGGAAAGTTTCCGACGGTGACATCGTCGCTGTCGACTACAGAAACGGAAGGTACGCCTTTTCCTCAGCAAAGCGAAAGACGAAGGCTGGATAGCAGGTACGCTTTTGGAAGGCATGGATCTCATTCGAATCGCCCCCGACCGGAATAGGCCAAAAGCTCCGGCGCCGACCGAAGTCGATTTTCGCTTCAGCGAAAAAGGTGTAAAAGAGCTGGAGCAGCTTTTTGGCCATTATCCCGACAAAAAGTCGGCGATGCTGCCAGCTCTTTGGATTGCGCAGCGAGAATATGGCGGCTACCTGCCCGGAGAGGCTATCGCCGAGGTTGCGCTGCGGCTGGAGCGAAGCTACGCCGAGGTCGAGGGTGTCGCCACGTTCTATTCGATGTACCACCCTCACCACAAAGTGGGCCGGCACTTGATCGAAGTCTGCACGTGTCTTGCCTGCCAGGTGTGCGGAGCATATAGAATCGCCGACCGGCTTAAGAGCAGACTTGGCATCGACTTTGGCGAGACGACGCAAGACGGCGTTTTTACCCTGGAAGAAGTGGAGTGTCTCGACGCATGCGACCGAGCGCCGCTCCTCCAGGTAGGCGATGATTACATCGGACCGGTCACTGAAAAAGATGTCGACGAGCTAATCGAAAAGCTGCGCGCCATCGCCGAGCCTTCCACCGTGAAGCTGGCGGATGAAATCGTACAGGCCCAATTGCACAAGACGGATCAGGACAAAGTCGCTACTTAGCGATTTTACATACGAAAAAACGGCTCGCCATCGCAAAAATGGCGAGCCGTTCCTTTCCTGGCTCCTATTCGGCTGGAACGCCCTGGGAACGCAGTGCTTTCTTCAATCCCGCTTCATCGAAGCCGACGAAGCGTGCAACGATCTTGCCGTTTTTGCCAACGACATAATTCGTCGGATATGCGACCACTTTGTATTTTTCGTGCCACGAATCAGGAGCCATAAGCGTCGGGAATGCGAATCCGGATTTCTTCCAGTAATCTCCCGCCACGCTGGGCTTGTCGCCGTAATTCATGGATACGATCGAAAGACCTTTCGATTTGTACTTCATGTAGAGCTTGTTTAGGTGAGGCAACTCCTCACGGCAAGCGCCTCAGTGATAAAACCAGAAGTTAAGGATTGTGGCCTTGTTCTTCTTGTAGACGCTGCTGAACTTCAGGGGACTGCCGGCCGGAGTCTTGAGGGTGAAGTCCGGCGCAAGTGTGCCGACTTTAAGCAAGTTCTCGGCGCCTTGCGGCGGGGCGAAAGTGATTAGGCCGGCGATAAGTAGTGCAGGGGTCACAGTTAGTCCTCCTTGTAACGTTACAGTTATTATGACGCACGAGGACCGTTTTCGGGTCGGATTGCCGGGTACCTTGTGGCCGGTCCATGATTTTTTTGCATACCAACGACCTCCACGGTAAGTTGACCGACGCCGCCGCCGCAGTCATCGCGAAACTGCGGAACGACGCCGATTTTTACTTCGACAGCGGAGATTGCGTAAAAGCGGGAAACATGGCCGCGCCGCGAAGTCCAGAGCCGGTCTGGGGCCTTTTGGAGGCGTGCCGATGCTCGGCAAGCGTTCCCGGCAACCGCGAATTCCATATTTCGGCGGCAGGTTTTCGAGCCAAGCTCGCCGGCTGCGTTCATCCTGTCGTGTGCGCCAACTTGAAGTGGAACGGCGAGCCTCGCGGCCTCCTTCTGGCTTCGGCCGACCCGGCGGCCGTCGATCCGTTGCTGCCAGAGGTGGTGTTTGAAGACGTCGGCGTTTTCGGGCTAATGGTGCCAATGGTTACCACAAGGATGGCAGCCCGGCATATCAGCGCGTTTGTCAACACGAGTCCCTTCGACGAAGCGCAAGCGTGCGTGCAGCGCCTCCGAGGAGAAGGGAATACCGTGATATGCCTGTCACATCTTGGCGCGTCGAAGGACCGCGACCTGGCCGCCAAAGTCGATGGGATAGATATTATTTTCGGCGGCCATTCCCACGACCTGTTGGACCCACCGATAAAAGTCGGCTCTACCTGGATTTGCCAATCTGGCAGCTACGCCCACCAGGTGGGCCGCTATAGGTACGAAAGCGGCGATCTGAAGGCGGAATTCATACCTCTTTGAAGACAAGGTCAGCACTGGGAGATTCGACGATTTCTCCATCGACTGCTACGATCAAGTGGCCGTGGTCGCTTATTCCAACCCCACGGCCAATTCGGTCCCCGGGCAGGATGTAACTTTTGCCCGCCGTCTTGTCTCGCCTGCTCCAATCCCCCGCCAGGGCCGCCCAGTCCGTGGGTTCGGGGACGTGCTCGACGGCGTCGATCAAGCGTGAGAGGACGACGTCACCGTTATGCTGCTTGCCTAACTCTTCGAGTGAGACCCCAGGAATGTCGTCCGGAAACGCCCCGGGACGAAGGTTGAGGCCGATGCCGATGACGGGGACCCGGCTGCCGTCGGGCGTGCGCACCATTTCGCCCAAGACGCCGCCCACCTTTCGCAAGCCTTCGTTCGAATCGTGAACCAAGTCGTTTGGCCACGCCAAATCGCATGCCGCTGTCTCGGCGGCAGCGATTGCCAAGGCGATGCCCAGAAGCTCAGGTTTCGGCCAATCCCGGTAGTCAAAAAGGGCGATCGAAATCGAAAAGGAACAGCCTCTTGGGCTATGCCATTCACGCTCGAACCGTCCTCTCCCCGCTGTCTGCGTTAGCGCGCGGATCACAGCGACATCTTCCGCGCCAGTCCGCACGTGCCCGGCAAGCGAGTCTTGGGTCGAAGGAATTGAGTCCACTTCGACCAATCTGCGCCCAGCGGAAAATACGGACTTCAACGAAATTCGAGGTGGAATGGCAGAGCGGGCGACGAATGCGTTATGGCCCCGACGGAGATAAAATCGACCCCGGTCTTCGCGATTTCCTCGACGGTCTCAAGGGTGACGCCACCACTGGCTTCGAGCAACACCCGGCCGCGTCCGATTCCGACGGCATCCTTCATTTCGCCGGTCGACATATTGTCGAGCAGGATGATATCGGCGCCCGCGGTAATAGCGCGATCGACCTGGGCGACGGTTGTGCACTCCACTTCGATCTTCATCGTATGCGGCGCCTTCGCGCGAACGGCCTTGATCGCGTGGGCGATTCCGCCGGCAGCCTTGACGTGGTTGTCCTTGATCAAGATGCCATCGTATAGACCCTTTCGATGGTTTCGCCCTCCGCCACACTCGACTGCGTACTTTTGGAGCATTCGCATTCCCGGAAGGGTTTTGCGAGTGTCCAAGATCTCGGCGTTCGTCCCGTCGCATTTCGCGACGAACTTGCTCGTCAGCGTCGCGATGCCCGACAAGTGCATGAGGAAATTGAGCGCCGTGCGCTCATTGCGCAAAAGTTCGCGCGTTTGCATGCGGCCGGCGAGGACGACGGTCCCCGGCTCGACAGCGTCTCCATCGACGACTTTGAATTCGGCGAATTCGTCCTCCTGGGCGTCTCCGAGCGGGGTAAGCAGGTCGAGGGCGATTCCCACGCCGCAGACGATCCCGTGAGCCTGCGCCTCGACCTCGTAATACGAGCGCTTGGCTTCTGGCACTGCGAATTGAGTGACGTCGCCGTTGCCGACGTCTTCGCCGAGTGCTGCGTCCACGATCATCGGCCAGCCCGCAGGCTCCGCTCCCAAAAATGGTTCCACGGATCGAGAATACCTATCGGACATGCTCGTTACTTTGTGGAAAGATACCTTCGGAGGAAGAAAAGCGTGGCATTCCAGGCGTCCTCCGCGTGCATCTTGTCGTACTTGGGATTGCTCGGGTTCGCGAAGGCATGGTCGGCGTCGTAGACGCGGAGTTCGAGCGGCCTAGCTGCGGCCGCCATACCCTGGGCAAATTTCCCGACCAGTTCGGGGTCGAGGCGCTTGTCCTGGTTGCCGAAGACCGCAAAGACGGGGGCTTTCAGAGCTCTGAGCTTGTCCGGCTCGGTTTCGGGCATTCCGTAGTACATCACGCAGGCGTCCACGTTCGAACCTCCCATAAGGGCCGCCTGGAAGGACCATCCGCCGCCAAAGCACCAGCCGATCGTTCCGACTTTGGAAATCTTGCGTCCAAAAACGGAGCCATCTTTGATCTTCGCGGGCGCCGCCCGCATGATGGCGGAAGCAGTCTCATCGTCTACGCCTTGAACCAACTTTGCCGCTTCTTCCGAAGTCGCCGCGATCTTACCCCCGTAGAGGTCGACCGCCGCAACGCCGTAGCCGGTTTCCCTATGAAGCCGCTCGGCTTGCTGTTTGATGTAGTCATTCAGGCCCCACCATTCGTGAACCATTACGATGCCTACATCCACGCCCTCCGCAGGCGGAACGACGAAGATGGGAGACGAACCTCGGCCGTAATCGAGGGTAGCCATTTTGCCCTGTTGCGGCTTGAAGTTCAGCGGCAACGGGGCGAGATGCGCCGCCTGGAATGTAGGATCCTTCGAGAACTCCTTCATCGAAGCGCAGCAATCGTCTCCACCCAGGGTACACATGGCAAGTATCAGGGTTAGCATATACTCTTGTACGCACAGCGTGCTCCAGAGAATCCTCGATTCAAAGGGCATCGATGGCTTGCGAGCACATGGAAACCAGTGCCCCCCGCTGATTACTCCTGCTCAGCGCTTGGGTAGCTGCCCAAAATCGTGACTTTCAGCGCAAGCTCTTTGAGCGAGGCGACGGCACGCAGCATATTTTCGTCGGAACGATGCCCAACAGCGTCAATAAAGAACATGTATTCGAAAGTGGCGCGCTGGGCGGGGCGGGATTCGATCATGAGTAGGTTAATGCCCTCTTCGACCAAAACACCCAGTGCGCGGTACAGCTCTCCAGGACGGTTGCGCAAATTAAACATCAGCGAAGTTTTATCGCGACCCGTTTTGGCGGGCTCGTTGGCGCCGATAACGAGAAAGCGCGTTTTATTGTGCGGATTATCCTGGATATTTTCGGCGAGAATCGGAATGCCGACGATCTCCGCGGCGAGATCGTTCGCGATGGCAGCCGACTTAGGATCGTCGAGAGCTTGTTGCGCCGCTTTGGACGTGGGAGCAACCTCGATGATTTGTGCGTGAGAAATATTTTCACCAAGCCAGCGCCGGCATTGGGCGGCGGGCTGCGGTCCGGCATAAACGCGTTCGACGCTTTCAAGGCTTTCCGCGAGACTTAAGAGTTGGTGCCGCACGTTGACGTATAATTCCGAACAAATCCGCACGTTCGTTAGCGGGAACATGTCGAGAGTCTCGGGAACCACGCCCGCTACCGCATTTTCAACCGGGACCACACCGTAAGTCGCATGCCCGCGCTCTACGCGCAGAAAGACGTCCTCGATGGAATCTCGCGGCTGCAGGTCCGATCCATGGCCGAAGACTTGAATGGCGGCGATATGACTGAAAGTCCCCGGCGGTCCCCAGTAGGCCGCCGAAAGCGGCTGTTCTGCAGCCCTCGCAGCGCTTATGACCTCGCGAAAGATATCTGTAAGTTGAGAATTGCTCAGCGGGCCCGCATTTTTCGATGCGAGCGCTTCGTAAATCTGGCGCTCGCGTTCCGGCGTGAAGAATGGCCTACCGCCCTTACCTTTCAGCCTGCCAATTCGAATAGCCAAATCTGCTCGCCGATTGAGGAGTTCGACAAGGTCTGCGTCGACGTCGTCGATCTCGTTGCGGATTTCCTCGATGTCATCCATTAGCGGCTTCTGGCGAATTTTGGCACCCTTTCCAATGCAGGCGGCAGAGGCGCGAGTGGCAGGTGCGGTTCGGTCTGGTACCAGTATGCGACGGAGGAATAGTCGCTTTGCTGCAAGTTTGCGTGCCCATGCTCGATGGAAAAACGCAGGTTCTTGCGAAAGATAATCGGATCGGGAATATGTAGGCGGTAGCTGGTAGCAGCGTGGCGGTCCGGGTAATTCGGGTCGTGCTCATGGATGCTCGTTCCACCATACAAAAACGCTTTGTCATGCATACCCCAGGCCTGAGTAAAGTAATCTTCGCTGCCGGTGCCGTTAAGGCTTGCCGTTTCGTCGCCGTCGATGAAAAACATATCATCACCCTCGCCCCACCACGTCGGCTCGCCGGTGCTCAGCAGGGGGTCGAAATTCTCGACGCTTAAGTTACAGCCGACAAAATGGCCCTCACCTTTCGCGTCGAGGATTAAATAGTTGCCGGCTCCGTCTAGATTTGCGACTTGTGATTGTTCCCAGTATTCTAGACCGCGCTCCACGAGCGGACCTTCCGCCATGACTGTTGGGTATTCCTGGCGATAATTGGCGTGAAAGCGAAGGGTGTCAGGTGCTTTCGGCAACTCGTCGTAGTCCACACAAAAATAGAGGCTTTCACAAGGCATATCGCTTTCGTTGCTGACTTCGATACGCATTCCATCGGAAAATGGCATTGGGAAATAGCAATTCAGCGCAACGCCTCCGCCAAGACCGCCTTCAAGCGATTGCTCGCAAACCGCATTGAATGCGGCATTTTCAAAGCTGCGGACGATTCCGTGCCCAAGACAGAAGAAATCTCCAATCGGCGCGAGAATGCTTGCCTCGGTCTCCTCGTCCCAATAAGCTTTGACCACCATTTTGCGTAGGTACAACGGATCCTTGTGGTTTATTGTCAGCCAAAAATGGCGGATAACCCCGGCCCCATCCGCTTGCGCAATGCTGGCAGATTTCCCCGGATCTATCGCTATCCAATCTTGATTTCCGCCTGACCGATCCCAACTGGAAAAACGCCGCGTTCGTCCCTCGCGGCGCATGACAAGAGCATCGAGATCGGTCACAAAACGTTCACGTAGGCATTGCGAACGACCGGCGCGCCGGCAACCCACGCCGCGCACAAAGCGATAACCTGGCCTCCAGAACCAATCACCGGCACGTCTATCTGGACGGTCTGTCCAGGATTCACTGTCACAAGGATGTCATATAATGATATTTCGACTTCGATTGGAGTGAAATGTACATAAAACTCGTCGACATCCATCGACGTAGTCGAGAGTTCAAAGGCAGCGATGCTATTGCTGATATTTAGGGTTTTTGCTCTTAGTATTGGAACGTGATGGGACATTGCTTCAAGTATATCTCGTTAGTGTGCGGGCGGAAAAACCATGGGACAAAAGTCTCTTTCATTCAATTAGAAGCGAGGCATCGCGCAGATCGAGTGCGGCAACGTCGGATTCCAGCTTGCTGAACTCGCTCCATCCGAACTTTTCGCTAAGCGCACGCTTGGAGTCGCGAAGCATTTCCTGAATCGATGGGTGAATTCCGCGCTCCACGCCCGCGCGTGTCCGTTCCGCGATGGCAAACACTTTGACGGCCGCCGCCTCGTGGCCGGTCATGGCTTCAGCGATTCCTAGTTGGATTAGGGCCAAAGAAGCGCCGTCCTTGTCCTCCAAATCCCTGAATATATCGAGGCATTCGACTAGGGGTGACTTCGCTTCTTCGAACTCGCCAAGGTGAATCGAAATCTCGCCCAGCATAGCCAGCGCCTTCGCGATATACCAGCGATCTTTGCGTCGCCTTTGGATCGCGAGGCTCTCTTCGATGTGGGGGCGCGCCTCCGCGTACTCGCGCTTGTCGTACGCAAGGCAGCCGATATTCATCAATGCGGCAGCTATTCGCGCAGGGTCGTCGAGCTGGCGCGCCAATTCCAAGGCTTCGGAATAGCGGCGCGAAGCGAGATCAAAGTCGGATTTGTCGCTCGCGACCACACCGAGATTGTGCAACGCGGCAGAGGCGCCGTGAATGTCTCCGACGGAGATTGCTTCTGCGAGCGCTTGCTCGTGAAAATTCTCCGCCTTGTCGTGAAGGCCCTGGGGCAAGGTCAAAACGCCGAGCGCATTAAGCGCTGCCACCCTTTCTTGGCCAGATACGTTGGCGCCTTCTTCGAGCAGGCGTGAAATCCAACCCACACCTTCTGAAAACTGTCCTCTGTAATACCAAAATTTTCGAAGGAGAACAGCAAGGCGCAGGGCTTCCGCGGCCGCGCCGTTCTCCAGCCCGAGCGCCATCGCAGCGCGAAAGTTGTCCCGTTCGAGATCGATGCGCGACATCCATTCGGCCTGCGAATCGCCGGAGAGACCTTCGCCGGCCGCCTCCGCGAGCTGCAAGTAAAATTGCTGGTGCGCAGCGCAGTCGGCTGCCATGTCACCGGTTTCTTCGAGCTTGAGCCTGGCAAACTCTCTAATCGATTCCAGAAAACGATAGCGCAACTCGCCGGGAAGACCCTCCTCGCTTACAACTAGGGACTTGTCGATGAGGGAGGAGAGAAGATGCAGAACATTCGGGGGCATGCCGGGCATTCGCTCCACGGCTTCGATCGGCCACCCACCGGAGAAGACGGACAGCTTCCTAAAGAGCCTCTTTTCGTCGGCGGACAATAGTTCGTAGCTCCACTCGATTGCCGCGTTCAAAGTGTCGTGACGGCTAATTTGGCTTCTGCCCGCCCGGCGCAGCAGATCGAAGCGTTCGGAAAGCCGGTCGGCGATCTGGCGTGGCGCAAGCGTCTTGGTCCAGGAGGCCGCGACCTCGATTGCAAGAGGAATTCCGTCCAATCTTATACAAATCGCTGCCGCGTCTCGGGCGTTGGCCTTTGTCAGAGCCAGGCCTGAGACACTTGCCGCCCGCTCCATAAACAGCTTCACGGAAGGGCTGCGTGCGATCTCCGCAACTTCGGTTTCTTCGGCAGTTGGCACGGCAAGGGGCCCGATCCGCCAGACAGCCTCCCCGTAGATATGCAGCGGCTCCCGGCTTGTGAGAAGGAATTTGATCGAAGGGCAGCTCTTCCCCAGTCGCACTATCACGTCGGCGACTTCGGAAATCAAGTGTTCACAGTTGTCCATGACGAAAAGAACGCTCCGAGCCTTGAGGTAATCGATTAGCGTTTCCTCGAGCGTGCTTCCCGATCTTTCCGGGAGTGAGAATGCCGAAGCGATCGCCGCCAGGATCTGGTCGGAGTTGCCGAGAGCGTAAAGTTCGATAAACCACACGCCGTCGTCGAAATCGGCTAGCACTTGCTCGCCGACCTTGAGCGCCAGCCTCGTCTTTCCCGCGCCGCCTGGGCCGGCCACAGTTACGAACCGGTTATCGCGGAGCATGTTGCGGACCTGGCTGACATCGCGATCGCGGCCAATGAAGCTCGTCAACTGGACGGGAAGATTGTGCGGCCTCTGCTCGACGCCCATTGGGGCGGGAAAGTCGGCAAACAACGATTCGTGGGATGCTTGATAAATGACTTCCGGGTCTTCCAGGCCGCGCAGCCGCACCTTGCCGAGGTCGGTAATCGTAACGCCGGGTGGAACGTGATCCCCGACAAGTTTACGCGAGTATTCGGAAAGCAATACCTGGCCGCCGTGGCCGACCCCCAGTATTCTCGCGCAGCGGTTCAGGCATGGACCGTAGTAGTCGCCGTCGCGCGCCTGGGCGACGCCGGAATGGATCGCCATGCGCACTCGGAACGGCTCGCTCACAGACCAGGTTCGCTTGCCGAGTTCTATTTGCGCTGCGACCGCTCCGGCGAGGGCCAGTCTCGCTTCGTCGAACTTGGCAAGAACGGAATCTCCCGCGCTTCGAAAAACCGTGCCGCCGGCTTCCGCGACCGCTTGGCGCACGATCGCATCGTGCGTTTCGAGGTCGGACTCCATTGCCGACGTATAGCGTTCCCAAAGGCCGCAGCTGTCCTCGATATCCGTAAACAGGAACGTTGCCGGCTCCGAGATTTCGACGCTCGTTCCCCTCCACTCTGCCATTGGCGTAAGTGTATTCTAATGTACTGAATGGAAGCGCGGAAAGTAGCGATCATCGGAGGAACGGGCGTGGGCGAGAGGCTGATCGAAGGCGGAGGAGAGCCCGTCTCTTGCGACACGCAATTTGGTCGCATGACCGGTTTGGAACGCGGCGGAGTCCTCATGGTAGCACGGCATGGCCCCGAGCACAAGGTTGCACCGCACAAGGTGGATTACCGGGCGAATGCGGTCGGCTTACGTGAGCTCGGCGTCGAGTTTTGTCTTTCCAGCGCAGCGGTCGGAAGCGTAAATCCCGATTTCCACCCCGGGCTGCTTGTCGTGTGCTCCGATTTCATCGATCTGAACCCAAACAAGAAAACGCTTTTCGACGACGAGGTCCGACACACCGACTTTTCTGCGCCGTTCGACCCGGCCGCGCGCGCCGCGCTGCTCCAGGATGGCGTTCGAGACGGTGGCGTCTACGTCGGCGTACTCGGCCCTCGATATGAAACGCCGGCCGAAGTCCAATACTTAAGAACGATCGGCGGAGATGTTGTTGGCATGACAGCCGCCTCAGAGGCCATCTCCATGAGGGAAGCCGGAGTGCGCTACGCTTGCCTTGCGGTCGTCACAAACTTTGCGGCCGGCCTATCGGAGCAGCCGCTAAGCCACGCGGAGGTCGACTCCGCAATGCGCGAATCACTCCCGGAGGTCGTGGCGGTGCTAAGGCAGGCCGCCCGCAGACTGCAGGAATCCGGGTAAAACTTGCGCGGCGCTGAATGGGACTCCTAACTCTTCTAATCTTCCTTCCAATTGCAGGCGTGGTCT
>DASSBY010000179.1:0-2602 GCA_035698285.1 Fimbriimonadales bacterium
AGGCTAAAGGGCGGACTGTACTTTACGATCTTGGCATTCGGGGCGCGTCCCAGTTCCTTCGCCTTCGCATAGGCATCCTCGATCTGGCCGAGGCCGTCGATCAGCTTGTACTCAAGAGCGTCGCGTCCCGAAAGGATGCGCCCGTCGGCGATGCCGTTGCGAAGCGCGTCGGCCGGTAGATTCCGCTCCCGGGCCACGATCCCCAAAAATTTCTCGTAGGTTTTCATGACGAAGCTCTGGATGTACTCGCGTTCTTCCGGTGTGATGGGCCGCGCCCCGTTCAGCATATCCTTGAATTTTCCGCTTTTGAAGATCACCGCCGCGAGCCCGATTTTGTCGAAGAGCTGCTGGTAATTCAGGGTTTGGATGATGACGCCAATGCTGCCGGTGATGCTTGTTTCGTTTGCCATCAGATATTTCCCTCCGCAGGAAACGTAGTAGCCCCCGGAAGCGGCGAGCGATTCCATATAAACGATGACCGGTTTCTGCGCCCGGGTCTTGGCCACGGCGTGGTAAATCATGTCCGAAGCCGTTACTTCGCCGCCCGGCGAATCAACTTCGAAAACGACCGCGCGCACGTTGTCGTCCTTCCGCGCCTGATCGAACTGCCAGCGCAGATCGTCCACCATCGATTCCCCGACCGCCCCGCGCACGCCGGTGCTGATGATGCCGCGGAGGGAAATGACCGCGATCTTGTTCGCGCTGCGATCGATTCCGCGCTCCAGGATCACCTCGCGAAAACGGGGTCGCATTTCCACTTCGCCACCGCCGTCAGCCAGACGCTGAAACGCGCCGAGGGCGAGAACGAAGTTCATGAAGAGACTGGCGCAGAGGGCGACGAACAGAAAAACGCTGAGACAACCGAGTTTCCGATTCGCTGTCATGCCGGGATGAAATCGCCGAAGAACCGCAGAGGCACAAGCGCTTTTCCGGCGAAAACGGGGGTCCAAAGGAAGCTGGCAGGGAAGCTGCTCTTTTGAGGGGTCAATTATGACACCGTTAAATCCGAGCGGGCATCTCTCGAAAAGCGAAGCGGCGGTTCGCCCGCGCCCGAAAACCCGGGCCAAAGCTGGCCGACGCCGCGCCAAGGCTGGGGCGACCCCGGACGATGAAGCCATTCGCCCTGCCGTCGGCACCCTCTCGCGAACCAAGAGCCTCCTCCTCGCCGCGCTCAAGGTCTGGGAGTTGAAAAACGGCATCCGCGATTAAGACCGCCGGGGATCGACTTGCGCTATCAGGAGAGGGCTCCAATAGGTGGTCGCAAAAGTCGCGGCCGCGACATCGGCATCACCGCCGAGAGCGGAAGGTTCATCAATAACCTCGGGAGCCTTCCGTCGCACCAAATTCCGCCAGTCGCGACCGGGTCCAATTACGCACCGCGGTCGCCGGGCTCTGGAAGAGATTACAGCGCTGGAACGCCCGGCTACTTTCGTGCAACGGCGCCCATAGCTCAGCCGGATAGAGCGTCGGATATCTAATTGCCTAACGAGTTTTGGCCTGCTTTTCGGAGCACTGCGCAGCCTGTTTTCCAGAGGATGCCGGAATGGGGCGCGCCGGCTTGACGTTGCGTTGGATCGCGCAGTTTTGCCGCAAAAGATTTGCGCACCGCAGAAAACGACCGTGAACTGCTTTCGGTCATTCCCCGCGCGAGTGAACGCACACCGGCCCCACCTCTGCCCCGAATTTTGTCTCGAAGCTGAGAAGAGTCGCGCGGAGTGGCTGGAGCCTTGATGAACGAGCGTGAATTTGCTCGCTCCTCGAAGAGTGCGAGCAGATTGACGCAAATCTTTTTCACGAAGCACTGTAGAATCCCGCTGAGGCGATTCGCGAAGTGGAAACGAAGTCGAAGCGATCAAAGCCAGCACGACCCGCTCGCCCCACGAGCAGGGGATTATGGCTGATTTAAGGAGAGGCGCAGGCTCCAAGCCATGACGCAGTCAAGGGTCGAGATTGCGTTGCCTCACAGGTCGACGGATATGACTCGGAGCACGCGCAAAAGAAAACGCCGAGCGGCTATCGCCGCCCGGCGCTTTAAGTTCCCAGTGATTTGAATCTACGAAGCAAACAGCCGCCGGCGCAGCAATTCGGTGCTGACCAGGCCAATCCCCAAGAGGGCGACCGTCGCTCCACTGTCCGGCACGCCGTTTTCAGCGCCGCCGCTGGCCGAAAAGCTGAACACCCCATTAGCATCCGGAGATTGCGAGGTAAAATTCCAAGTCCCCGGCGTCGGATCGAAGCCGTTTCCCGTGATGGTGCCGGTCCCCGAAATGATGAGAAAATCATTGTTCTGCAACACAACCGTGGAGGCAGCCAAATCATAAGTGAAACCACCGACGCTCCAGAGAGCGGGGGTGGGCGTCGAGGGACTGAAAATCCATGGCATCGCCATCGTGACCGAATCCCCGACGTTAACGAAGCCCGCGAAATCGCCGTCTCGGCTCATCACCGTGACGTCAGAAAAAGTATCCACACGTGTCGCTGTGGCCAACGACATCGTGTCATAGACCGCTCCACCCGCGATAGTGATCGCCCCATTGATCATGGAGCCCTGTACCTGCCGACCGGTCAACGCCGTCATGGCGAGTCCGGTAGTGATTATTGC
>DASSBY010000180.1:0-7642 GCA_035698285.1 Fimbriimonadales bacterium
GTGACTTGGAAGAGCTCTTGGTCGAAACGTGCAAGGCGCTTTCCTCGCTAACGCGGCAAATGTCCATCGGAGCGACGCTCGACGAAAAGAAGCTTGGCGTTCGATCAGTAAATATCAGCGCGGTCACGCACGAGCGCGCCCTTGCAACGGTCGTATTTAGCAACGGAATCGTAGAAAACAGGCTCATCCCGGCAAAACCTTCGCTAACGCTTGGCGATTTGCACGTTATTTCCGCTGAGCTAACGCGGGCGACGGCGGGTCGGAAAATACACGCCATAAACCGCATCGCATCCCCGACTTTTGAGGGGCTGAAGCCGGACACCCGAGCTTTTGCCGCAACGGCGTGGAAGGGGGTAAAAGCTATTTGCAAGTCCATGACAGGAGGAAAAGTCGTTACCGAAGGGGCACAGCATCTTTTTGCGCAGCCGGAATTCCAGCGCGACATGGCGGCTTTGGGGGACGTCATTTCTGCTCTAGCTAGCGAAGAGATGGTACATGAAGTTTTGGAGGAGCCGAAGGAAGGCGGAACGAGCGTGAAAATTGGGCAGGAAAATGCTCGGTCCATTTTGCAAGGACTTGCGATAATCTCGAGTCGGTTTTATGCGGGCACCGACGAGGTGGGGGCGATCGCCATTGCCGGGCCCACGCGAATGCGCTACTCCGATACGATACCGCTCGTCGAGACTGCTGCGAAAGCTCTTTCTGAGGCTCTTTCGCGGATGACGCGATAAAGATTTGGCCCGCCGGCGCAGCATTCTTTATCAACGACGTTTATTAGGTGTCTTTGCTTCTTCGTCTGGTTTCAACGGAAGTGCGATCATAACGGCAAGCGATAGTAGCGTTGCCCACGGGAAAATTGTTCTTAGGAAAATCGGTGCTTGCGTGGCGGAAATTACGTTTGCCTGCGCGGTGGTGGTTTTGCCAATTTCTGCTTGCGCGACGATGTTTCCCTTTGCGTCGATGATCATGCTGGGGCCGAGGGAGGCGCTGCGGGCAACGGGTATGCGATTTTCTACGGCGCGGAGAATAGCTCCCGCTTTCAGGGCATCGATTGCGCCCGTGCCCTGATACCAGTCGTCGAGACTCATTATTGCGAGGCATTCGGCGCCGTTTGTTGCGTGTTTTCGCGCAACCTCTTCGAAAAGCGCTTCGAAACAAAGGAGTCCGCCCACGCGCAGGGTGCCGACATCGAGCGTTTTGACCTCGCTGCCCGGGCTAAGATCGCCCCCAGGCAAGGAAAAACCGTTGAGGAAGCCGAGATATTGGCGGAAGGGGACGTATTCCCCGAAGATTACGAGTTTCGTTTTGTCTGCGAATTTCCAACTTCCGTCGAACGCGAACATGCTTTGGTAACTCGTGCCGCTTGCGTTGCGCTGGCCGCCCATGATCGTAGGCTCCGCAAAATTGAGATCGAAAGGCGCTGTCGGAGAATCGCTTTGGGCAGCCCACTCAGAGACCGCCTCCGGTAGGACGGTGAGGTCTCGTTTAAGGGCCGCGCCGAAGGAAAGGGCTTTTGGAATGTTTGCGGCGAGGCCGGCGTCGCGCTGCCATTTCGGCGAGAAGGCAAGGTCGACTCCAGGCTGCACAGCGGCGAGCCGAACGGTCTTACCTGAAAGGGGCGCTAAATAGCTAAGAATCGAGGCGGCAAAAACGAGGACTGTGCAGGCAACGTAGATGCGCACGGTCTTGAAGGAATATTCATCCTTCAGCCAGAACAGAGCTACGAGCAAATTTATCAATACGATCCATGCGCCGAGAAAATACGGACCTCCCCACCAGGCCGGCTGCAAGAAAATCGGAGTTTTCCAGAGAGAGGATCCGAGCAGGGACCATGGAAAAAATAGAAAGGGAATGGTGGACCGGAGAACTTCGACTCCTGCCCAGAGGAAGGGAATTAACCATGCATGGTTGCTTCGCCATGCTTTGGACGCCGCCGCGGCGAACAGCGCGAAATAGAGCGAAAAAGCTGCGCCGACCAAAATCCAGGGAATAATCCCGTAGAATATTGAGCCGGTCCACTTTGCAACGAATTGTTCGAGCCAGAACATATTCGGAAGAGCGAAAAAGATTCCGCAGACATATCCTCGACCGAACGCGGCCCAAAATCGTTTGCCGCGAATATCGATGAGAAGGGGCGCCAGAGCGACGAACGACAAAAACATCAGGTTGAAAGGGGGAAAGGCGAGGGCGAGCAGGAGTCCCGCGCAAATCGCCGGGGCGATGCGCTTTAGCATGACGTGCCGAGATGCGAACAGTCGTCGAGCCTGACGAGTCGACGCCGCCCGTTTTCTTCGATGGTTATTTCCGTTATGCCGCAGTTAGCGAGGCGCAAGGCCGCAGCGGTTCGCGGCGATCCATGGAGCAGCGCGGCGATGACTGCCGAGCCTGTTCCGCCGTGGGTAAAGATAGCGAGGCTTCCTGCCGGCCGGTCTCGGAGAAGTTCTGCCAAAAAAGCGCCGACTCGCGCAAAAACCTCAAGACCAGTCTCGCCGCCGCCGGAGCGATATAAGACGGGATCTTGGCGGAAGCGCCGGTACGCTTCCTCGTCCTGTTTGTGAATTTCTTCAAAGGTCATGCCCTCCCAGGAGCCGTAGTTCCGCTCGCGCAGGCGCTTGTCGACGAGTACCTCGGCACCGACGCGATCGGAGAATGTTTGAGCCGTGCGCAACGCGCGCTTCATGTCGCTGCTGTAGATAGCGTCGATGTCGATTTGGCACAAAGAATGCGCCAGACTTTCGGCTTGTGCCACCCCTGTTTCGTCGAGTTCGATGTCGGTATGGCCCTGATTTCGGGCAGCGAGATTGTAGGGGGTTTGCCCGTGGCGGATGATGAGCAGGCGCAGCATTTGTCGGGCGTCGATCCTTTATTGCGAGGCGAATGGTCGGGGCGGGCAGATTTGAACTGCCGACCTCTGCGTCCCGAACGCAGCGCTCTACCAAGCTGAGCCACGCCCCGAAGGTCAGGATTATACCGGCTAGCGGTAGTTCACGAAATCGAGAGGGAAGGCGAGGTCGAGCGTTTTGATGAAGTTGATCGTTTTCTGAAGCTCGTCCTTGTCCTTTCCCGAAATGCGCAGTTCGTCGCCTTGGATCTGGGCCTGAACTTTGAACCCTTTGTCCTTAATTTTCTTGACTAGCGGTTTGGCGTGCTCCTGCGAAATTCCCTGCTTTAGGGCCGCCTGCTGATGAACGGTGAGCTTTGAGCCAGGCTCCACCTTTCCGTATTCGAAATGGCGCAGGTCCACGCCGCGCTTGATGAGCTTGCTTTCCAAGATATCCCGGAGCTGCTGCAGCTTAAATTCATCGTCCGAAGTCAGCGTTATGCCATCTTTGCCGAGTTCGATCTCTGAAACGGAACCTTTGAAATCGAAGCGGTTGGCGAGTTCTCGCCGCGCCTGATCCACGGCGTTTTTAAGTTCTTGGGTGTCCGCGCGCGAGACAATATCGAAAGAGAATTCCTTGGCTGCCACGGCGTAGGATTTTACCGGCCGGCGGGGATGTTATCCCCGCCGAACGTTATCTAGTTTTGGTATCGCCAAGTTGCTTCGTCGATCTTGGCCATGTACGGCCACACAAAGATAGCGCGCGTGGCTTTGTAGCGCATTCGCATGCGAACGGCGTTGCCGGGGCCGACGAAGTCAGCGGGATTTTGTAGGACGACCGTTCGGATCGCGTCTTGCTGCGGACCCGTAGGGATCGGACTGAGGTTGTCTACGGTGACCCAGTCTTGGATTGAATAGTTGTATGCGTCCATGCTTTGTCGAATATTGCCGGACGTGGCTCGCGACTCGACGACGAGGCTGAGGCTCGTCGGCACTCCGGGAAGCGTGGCGTTGTATGTGACGACGAGCGGATCGGCACCACCGCCGAAGATCGCACCCGGCTTGAACGACATGTAGATGTCGTCGCTGAAGCGAACATCAGCAATTGTTCCCGAAACGAGGGATCCAGGCGCGACGTTATAGGTTGCTGGCACGACAGTGAGGGGGCCGTTGGTGGCGAATTGGCAGCCGGTGAGATCGACCGCATAATTACCCACGTTTCCGGCGCCGCCGACCCATAGCAGGACGCGGCCGTTTTGGGCGGGCCCGTCTGGCGCGCGCTCGACGTCGAAGGGCTCATCGAGCCAGAGTTCACCCACTGCATTATTGGCGTCTGCATCCCATCGCGTGACTGCGAGGTAGTAAAGACCAGGCGTGGTCACAAATTGATTCGAAAGGGCCGACCAGGTGCCAGTCCCGTTAGGCTCGTCGTCGTTGAATGCAACGCCCGTTCCGTCGGGATTGAAAAGGAATAGCTGGCTGTCGAAATTTACATTGCCGACAAGCGAGGCGCTGAAATGTGCCGGATCGGTGATATTGATCGCGTACATGTCGACGTCTGTGGCGGCCAAGAGACTGCCGACGATCTTATCGAGGCTGCCGGTGCCGGCGGTCGTCTGGCCGGGGGGCAGCGCGTCAGCGTCGACATATTCAAACCAAATGCCGGGGAGGGGCGGCGGAGGTGGAGGAACGCCCTGCGTGCCGACGTCAGCTCCGGTCAAGAAGATACTGTATGATCCTGCCGGTGTGGGCTCGAGGGTCCAACCGAGGAGAGGTCCGGGCCTGTCGGCCCCGTCGGGCTGTCGTTCGGTATTCGTCGGTTGGTTCAACCATATCGTTTGGCCACTGGCTCCCGTAGCGTCGCGATTGTAATGCGTGATGCCGATGTAGTAAACGCCGGGCGTAGTGACGAATTGCGAAGTTAGCCGCGACTGATTCGTTCCGCCGACGGGGTCGTCGTCGTTGAAAGTAACACCGTTGCCATTCGCGTCGAACAGAAAAAGCTGGGTGTCGAGGGATGATCCGCCGACGGTTGTCGCCGAAAAGGCTCCAGGGTTTGTTATGGTAATGCGGTATAGATCGACGCCGTTTATCTCAAGCGTTCCATCGATTTGATCGAGCGAACCTACGTTTCCGATGGTGTCTTGTCCGGGGATCAAGAGGGGTGCATCCCCGGCGTTGCCGGAGCCTTCGACCCAAGTATAAGCCTGTGTACAGGCGGCGACGATCATTAAACCTAGTATTGCTAAGGGTTTCCACATAATGGTCTCCTCCAAAAAGGAATGCGATTAGTAACAATTTTATCAGAAAATGAGCCTGGACCGTCAGCGACCCAAGTTCGTTCATGGTTAGACGGTGTTTGGGCTCATTTGTGCGGCTGAAATCGACGAAAAGACGTAGAAAAAATCGATGTTCTGGATTCAGCTCATCGGTGCAGGCATGCTAGGGCTTCTGGCCGTAGTCGCTTTCCTGACGCTGTTGCTTACCGCAGTGCAATGGATGGCGGCTCCGGCCCAGCCGTATTTTGACCGTTGGATGGCCGCTATCGCGTCTAAGATACCGAAGCCGTACCAACCACGCGTGGCGCGTGTGATCAAGATCAGACCGGCGCGGCAATCGGTAGGCGCGAGACTTAGGAGCGCCAGTTCCGAACTGATTCGGCATTTACGGCAGGGTCAGAAGCGAACGGCGGCCGGTGCAGACCGAGCCAATCCACAACGCCCCATAGGTTATCAACCGTAGCATCGGGCTGCGGCTCGCCGCCTGGGTTTGGCTCGGCAGCGCGATTCAGCCAAATAGCCTGCCACCCGGCATTCTTAGCGCCCTGCACGTCGTGCTCAAACGCGTTGCCGACGAAAAGCATCGATTCCGGCTCGACGCCGCATCGTTTCGCGGCTTCGTCAAATACCTGCTGGTGCGGCTTGCCGATTCGCAACTCTCCTTCGATAAGGACGTGATCGAAGTATTTTTCGATATCGAGGGTGGCGATTTCCTGGCGCTGGACGTCCGCCGGGCCGTTTGTGATAAGCCCCATCACATAGCGAGGCTCGAGAAAGTCGAGGCATGCGTAAGTTTCCGGAAACGCTTCGAGGTTGATGTCTCGCAACTCGGCATAGCGTGCGCTCAGCCTGGCAGCGACTGCGTCGTTCGGCGCGCCGAGGGTTTCGAGCATCCGCCGCATGTGCTCGGTTCGCGTGGCTTCGCCGCTTTCGAGATATCGCTGGTACCAGCGGTCCGTCTTGATTTCGGGTGAAAACGAAGTGAACACGCTCCGCCAGGCGCGAATGGCAGCGTCGGTTCCGCCCGGAAGTTCATGCTCATCGAAAGTGAGACGGAGACCGAGGCGGGAAGCCGCCCAGTAGGCGCAGAGCGTGTCGTCGAGGTCGAAAAAGACGGCTTTGGTTGTCGGTGTCATAAATTTTCTAAGGGAGGCCGATTGCCGCGCGGACTTCAATCATGGTCTGCGAAGCCACGGACCGAGCGCGCTCGGCGCCGTTCGAGAGGATCTGCCGGACCGCGCCGCGGTCTTGCTCGAGTTCACGGCGACGGGCTCGTATCGGGCGCAGAGCTTCATTAACAATTTCGATGCACTCCCGCTTGTTCTGTACGCAGCCGCGAAGGCCACGCCGGCACTCGTCGAGAGCAGAAACATAATCAGCGTTATAGACGGTGTGAAGGTTGCAAATTGCGCATCCTTCGGGGTGCCCTGGATCATCTTTGCGAATCTTCAGCGGATCCGTATAGCCGTTCATGATTTTTTGCGCGGTTTCGTCATCGGAATCCGCGATGTATATGGCGTTGTTGTAGCTTTTGCTCATCTTGCGCCCGTCGAGCCCCATCAGCAAGGGAGTTTCGCTCAGAACGTTTTGTATCTCGGGAAAGATGTCCCCGAACAAGTGATTGAACCGCCGGGCAATTTCCCTGGTGATTTCCAGATGGGGGACCTGATCTTTCCCGACCGGCACTCCATAGGGTTTATAAAGAAGGATGTCGGCTGCTTGTAGAACCGGATAGCCGAGAAGACCATGGCTCGCATCGGCCTCGCCCTGCAGCAGCTCGCGCTTCTCCTTATACGTCGGAACCCTTTCCAGCCAGCCGAGAGGGGTGCACATGCCGAGGATCAGGTAAAGCTCGGCGTGCTCCTTGACTTCGGACTGCAAGAAGACGGCGGTTTTCTTGGGGTCGATGCCGGCGGCGAGGTAATCGATCGCCACTTCTATCGAGTTCGCATATATTTCATGCGTCCTCTCGATCATGGTGGTGAGGGCGTGCCAGTCGACGATGCAGCAGTAGAGTTCGTACTCGTCCTGGAGCCGCACCCAATTGCGCAAAGCTCCCTCTAGGTTTCCTAGGTGGAGCTTTCCTTGGGTCGGCTGCATACCGCTAAGCAGTCGTTTTTGTGGCACAAGCTCATTATGCCGCAGGGGGGAAGTTAAAAAAATACGGGCCCACGGCTTTGGGAACGCTCTGCGGTACGTGCGTGAGCCCGTCGATAAAAACCTAACCGCAGGTTCGGCCACTGTCTCCAATCATGCGGCCAATCCCTTCTGCCGCAAATAGTATCATGAATTCAACGCTTTTGCAAGTCCCAATTTGTACTTACACCTGCAATATACGCCTCTTGCGGTAGAGTCGTTGCCGAATGTACCAGAGTTTCCAGGACTTTTTGCAAGCCCTTTCCGCAAATGGGGACCTTAAGCGGATCGCGGAGCCGCTAAGCCCAAGATTTGAAATTACGGAGGTAGCGAACCGGTGTATGAAAATGCCCGAAGGTGGGCCGGCTTTGCTGATCGAGAAGCCTGCTGGTTATCAAATTCCAGT
>DASSBY010000181.1:0-3974 GCA_035698285.1 Fimbriimonadales bacterium
GATCGGGCGGTGCGGCTTTCCGTCCTCGCCGATATATTCGAGGCCAAAACGCTCGGGCAGATTGTAATCGACTTGAACCGTGCCCATTTGCCAGGTCCGCCCGAGCGCGTCTTTAATCATCAAATCCGCCTTGGGCCCGTAAAAGGCGGCATCGCCTTCCGAAACGACATATTCGATGCCCATTTCGTCGCATGCCTGCGTAATGGCATTCTCGGACTTTTCCCAATTGTCATCTTCGCCGACATATTTGTCGCTTTCCGGATCGCGCGTGCCGACGCGAATTGTAAAATCTTCGAGGCCCAACTTTCTCCGCGTCACAAGCATCAAATCGAGGACGTTCTTAAACTCTTCGAGCAGTTGATCCGGTGTGACGAAGAGATGCGCGTCGTCCTGCGTAAATCCGCGAGCGCGCAGAATCCCCGTAACTTCGCCGCTTTGTTCGTAGCGGTATACCGTCCCGAATTCCGCCAGGCGCAGCGGCAGGTCGCGATAGCTGCGCAATTCCGAAGCGTAAATCTCGATATGAAACGGGCAGTTCATTGGCTTGAGCAGGAATTCCGTGTCGCCATCGTCCATGACCGGAAACATTTTGTCGCGGTATGTGTTCCAATGGCCGCTCGTCATCCAGAGGTCTTTTTGCCCGATATGCGGCGTAACGACCGGCTCATACCCGCGTTTCAGCTGCTCACCTTTCATGAATTCCGTCAAAACGTCTCTGAGGACCGCCCCGTTCGGCAGCCAGAGCGGCAGACCCTGGCCGACGTTCTTCGAAAACATGAAAATACCGAGCTGTTTGCCGAGGACGCGATGGTCTCGCTTTTTCGCCTCGTCCAGGTTTTCGAGATATTGCCTTAGCTCCTCTTCCGACTCGAACGCAGTCCCATAAATGCGCGTAAGCATCGAATTCTTTTCGTTTCCGCGCCAGTATGCGCCGGCGATATTTAGAAGTTTGAAATGCCTGATCTCACCCGTCGACGCGACATGCGGCCCGCGGCATAGGTCGACAAAATCGCCCTGTTTGTAAAAGGAAATGACGTCGCCCTCGGGAATGTCGGCAAGGAGTTCGATTTTGTAGGGGTCCTGTTTTAGGCGAAGGACGAGGTCCTTCGCTTCGCCTCGATCCAATTCCTCACGCTCGATCGCATAATTCGCCTTCGCATTTTCCGCCATTCGCTCTTCTACGCGCGCAAGGTCGTCTTCGCTAAACTTGCGCTTGCCGAAGTCGATGTCGTAGTAAAAGCCGTTTTCTATCGGCGGCCCGATCGTGAGCTTCGCATCGGGGAATAGCTGCATGACCGATTGGGCCATGAGGTGCGCGGCCGAATGCCGCAAAGCGTAAAGGCGCGATTTCGTGTAGCTTACTTCCATGATTTTCCTTCCCTGACAATGGGGCTGGTTTGTGACAGGGAATATACCCCAATAAAAGTGGAGCTACACGTTCATGATGGCTGTCAAGATCCCGCGACGCAGCGCTAACCGCCATAATTCTTCGGGATTAACTGAACGGCCACCAACTTCCAGCTTCCGCCAACTCGCCGCAAAGTTTCCGCCGAGCGCAGCGTGAACACCACCGGCTTGTTCGCGGCATCGCGATAGGAAACCTTCGTGTGCACCCAGGCAACAACCTCGCTGCCTTGTGCCTGCACTTGGTCGACGGTAACCTTCGAATGCGCGTTCTTTGCCATCTTCAGCGTGCTTTCGAGCCCAGCTTTGGCTTCTTTATAATAAATCGTGTGCCCACTTTCGTCGGTCGCCGCGAACGAAGGGTCGATCATGGCGATCAGCGCCTTGAAATCGCCCGCTGCGATGTGGCGATCCCATTCGTGGTAGAAGTTCTCGACTTGACGGCGGACTTGTGGGTCTTCTGCCTGAGCCAGAGCCGCGGCCGCCACAAGGCCCGCTAACGTGGTTAGTATAAGTCTCTTCATAAACCTCTCTACGCTATAGAGCCTCGACCAGCACCGCCGTAGCCTCGCCGCCGCCTATGCAAGGCGTCGCGATTCCGTACCTCCCGCCCCGGCGGCGAAGTTCATGAATAAGCGTCAGGACAAGGCGCGTCCCGCTCATCCCGATTGGATGCCCCAGCGCGACGGCGCCGCCATTAACATTCAATTTCTCGCTCGGGATGCCAACCTTGTCGCCCACGAACAGCGGAACCACCGAAAACGCCTCGTTGACCTCGAACAGGTCGATATCGCCGACCCTGAGACCCTGTTTCGCAAGCAGCTTTTCGATGGCATAGGCCGGCGCCGTCGTAAACCATTTTGGCTCTTGGGCATGTTGCGCATAGGCGAGGAGCCGCGCGATAGGCTTGGCGCCAAGGGCCTCCGCCTTCTCCGCAGATGCGAGAACCATCGCCGCCCCTCCGTCGTTGATCGAGGAGGCGTTTCCCGCGGTAACCGCGCCCTCCTTTTCAAAGGCCGGACGCAGTTCGGGGAGCTTGGCGATATTGCCGCGCCCGGGCTCCTCGTCCTTGTCGACGACGACTGGGTCGCCCTTGCGCTGCGGGATTTCGATGGGAACGATCTCGTCGCTGAGCCGGCAGGCTTCCTGCGCAGCAAGCGCCCGCTTGTACGATTCGGCGGCGAATTCATCCTGCCGGTCCCGCGGAATGCCGCATTCGCGCGTGCAAAGCTCGCCCGCGTTGCCCATATGGATGTTGTCGTACGGGTCCCAGAGGCCGTCATGGATCATGAGGTCGATCAGTTCGCCGTTGCCCATCCGATATCCGCTGCGCGCCTTGAATAGGGCGTAGGGCGCATTGCTCATACTCTCCATCCCACCCGCGACAACGACCGACGCGTCGCCGCATTTTATCGCCTGCGCGCCGATCATGATCGTCTTCATCCCGCTGCCGCAGACCTTGTTGACGGTGGTGCAGGGAACGCTATCGGGGAGCCCGGCAAATCTGCTGGCTTGCCGCGCCGGCGCCTGCCCGATACCGCCGGAGAGGACGTTGCCCATCAAGACTTCGTCCACTTGGTCCGGGGCGACTCCGGCGCGCTCGAGAGACGCCGCAATGGCGTTTGCGCCCAGCTGCGGGGCGGTTAGGGAAGAAAGAGAGCCCAAAAAGCTCCCGATCGGCGTGCGAACGCCGGAAAGAAAGAATACTTCTTGCATAATAGGACGGCTTTCGGTGTCGACGGAGAGTTTACCCGTGAGCCCGGGCAGTGCCGCGAAAATGTATCGCGTATTGATTGCAGACGATGATGACGGTGTGCGCGAAATATTGCGCATCCAGGTAGAGAGACTTGGATACACCGTCCTGGCGGAAGCGCGGAATGGGCGGGAGGCGGTCGACCTCGCCAATCTGCACCACCCCGATTTGGCCATCCTCGATATCCGCATGCCGGTCATGGACGGGATCGACGCCGCCAACGAAATCTTGGAGACTGCCCCATGCGCCGTCATCTTCCTAACCGCCTATGCCGAAGAGGACATGATCGCGAGGGCCGGCGAATCGGGGGCATTCTACTATTTGGTTAAGCCGTTCCGTTCGGAGGAGCTTCCCCCCGCGATCACGCTTTCGATGGCCCGCTTCCATCAATACCAGGAAGCCCGGCGACTCCTCGACAAAGCGAAGCAAGACCTCGCCGATCGCAAAACCATCGAGCGCGCGAAAGGGATGCTAATGCAGCTGCACGGCCTTAGCGAACAAGACGCCTTTAGCCGAATACACTTTGCGGCGAGAAGCAAGAACAAAACGACAGTCGCGATAGCCGAGGAGGTTATCTCTACCGGCTCGATACCGAGTTAGCGGATGGATTTTTTCGCCAATCGTTAGCGTGGGCAAATCAGAAAGATAAAGAACTGGTTGGAAACAAATGTCACGGCGAACACTTTTCTGGGCGGCAGCAATCTTTGCGGCGGTGTCGACCGGATTGGTATATCTATGGTATCTATTAGAGGTCGCAGAGCAGGGATCGATCGAGATAGAAATCAAATACGCCTACGTGCCCTATCACTACGCTGTC
>DASSBY010000182.1:0-7925 GCA_035698285.1 Fimbriimonadales bacterium
TGCATTTCGCCCTTGATCTTCGCTTCCGCTTCCTTCGTCAATCGAGCGCCGCTTTTCGAGGCGCCGGTTTTGATCGTTTCTCCCATAAGGATGAGAAAAACCATCCCACCGACTCCGAGGAGGATTTGGACGACGAAATTCCCGAACAATCCGGCAAGCATGCGTTAACCTACTATCGACGAGACGAGCGACGCGTCAACAATGACACCTGCAACGCCTACGTCCCTGAGCGCGAGGGCGTTTCGCGCAGTTTGCGCGTGCACAATCAGCGACCCTCGATCCGGCCGGGGAACCGCCTCGACAATGCCAGTATATATCAAATGCCGGCAGCCTGCTTCCATCAGCATCTTCGCGCGATCTGGGCCATCCGCGATCGCGGCGCATCCGTCGCCGAAGCGCGAAAACATATTCGCCAGCGCCCGCTCGGTGATGGTTTCCGCGCTGTCGACAACGACTCGCGAAGCCCCGAGCCCCAGCACAAGCTCCGCCGTATGAACCAGCCGCACTCCTCCTTGAAACTGCACCTGCAGGCCGACCGCTCCGAGAACGCGATGAAGAGCAGCGATATTCTGCGGGCCACCCATCACCTCTCCCTCTGCATCGAAAAAATGAATCCAATTCGCATCATCCGCTTCGGCCTTTAGCGCCTCAGCGACAGGGTCTCCCGCAAGGTCGACTGCGGCGTAAATATCCAATGTTCGCTGCGCTCTTACCGCTGGCGCGAGCTTTGCCCGATCTTGGTCACGGCATGGAAAAGCGAGCGGCCAAATGCCCTGAAGATCGCCTCGCACACGTGGTGATTGTTGTGGCCGGCCAGTTGCCGAATGTGCAGCGTCATATTCGCTCCGCGCGCAACGGCGTGGAAAAACTGCTCCACGTTTTCGGTGCTCATTTCGCCTATCTTGTCCACGGAAAATTCAGCTTCGAAATTCAGATAAGACCGTCCGGAGAGGTCGACGACCGCATGAGCCAACGCCTCGTCCATCGGCGCATGTTCGCTGCCATACCCCACGATCCCGCCGCCGTCGCCGATTGCCTGGCGAATAGCGCGCCCGAGGCAAGCGCCCACGTCTTCCAGAATGTGCAAATCGTCGATCACGTAGTCTCGCTCCGCGGTCACTCCGAGGTCGAAGCAGCCGTGATACGCGAACGTGGAGAGCATGTGGTCGAAATATCCGACGCCGGTCGTGGTCGTCGCTTGGCGCTCGCCGTCGAGATCGAGAACCACGCGCACGCGGTTTTCCTCGGTCTCCAGTTCGACTTCGGCGTACCTGACGCCCGGCGCTTCTTTGCTCATTTGCGGTTAGCTACCTAAGGAAACCATACCTGCAGTTCCCGAGCCGCAGATTCGGGGTCGGCGCTTCCGTGGACGACATTTTCCTCGATCGTTAGCGCAAAATCGCCCCGGATTGTGCCTGGAGCCGCCTCGGCGGAATTCGTCGCGCCCATCATGGCGCGGCAGGCCTTGACAGCGTTCTCGCCTTCGATTGCCATCACAACGATTGGGCCTGAAGTCAAATAGTCGACGACGTCATTGAAAAACGGCTTGCCGCGATGTTCGGCGTAGTGCTCTTCGACAACGTTTCTTTCGGCAACCAAGAGCTGCAGTTCGGCGAGCGCCAGCCCGCGAGCTTCGAACCGGCGAATGACCTCGCCGACCAATCCGCGCCGGACGCCGTCCGGCTTAACGATAATGAGAGTGCGTTCCATGCGGGCTGCGAGAATACCAGTTTGGGCATAATCAACCTATGGGCGATGAACTCTTGGAGGTCACTGTACAGCGGTACGCCGACTTCGTTAACCCCGGCCTTGCGAAGCTATTGTCCTTCGCCGGCTACGGCGTCGAGGACCACGCCGAGGGGTGCTACATCTACGACCACACGGGCCGGCGCTTCCTCGACTGCTTGGGCGGCTACGGCGTGTTCAGCTTAGGACACCGGCACCCGAAAGTCGTGGAGGCTGCCAAAAGAGCCCTCGACACGATGCCGCTCTCGTCAAAAGTGTTTTTTGGGATCGCGCAGGCGAAGCTCGCGGAAAAGCTCGCCGCGATTGTGCCCGGCGGATTGCAATACACGTTCATGTGCAACAGCGGCACGGAAGCCGTCGAAGGCGCGCTAAAAATAGCGAAGGTTTACGATCACCGCCCAAAAGTGATTTCCACCATCAACGCATTCCACGGAAAAAGCATGGGATCGCTTTCGGCCACGGGAAAAGATAAATACCGCGAGCCTTTTTATCCTCTCATACCGCAATTCGAGTTCGTTCCCTTTGGCGACGTTGACGCCATGAACGGTGCCGTCGACGAGCATACCGCCGCGGTTATCGTCGAGCCGGTGCAAGGTGAAGGCGGCATTTATATTCCCGACAATAGCTACCTGCCCGCTGTGAAGGGTCTCTGCAAAAAGAACGGCGCCCTGCTTATTCTCGACGAAGTGCAAACTGGCTTCGGGCGAACTGGGAAAATGTTTGGCATGGAGCATTCCGGAGTAGAGCCGGACATCGTTACTTTTGCAAAATCGCTAAGCGGCGGCGTCGTGCCGATCGGCGCGTTTATGGGTACGCCCGAAGTTTGGGAAAGAGCTTTCGGCGAGAACCCGCTTTTGCATACGAGCACGTTCGGGGGAAACCCGCTGGCCTGCTCCGTCGCCCTCGCCGCGATCGACGTTATAGAAGGCGAAGAGCTTGCAGATAATTCCCATAAAATGGGCGAGCGGTTCGTTGCCGGCCTTCGCGACATTCAGCGCGATTATCCCAAACTTATAGCCGAAGTTCGCGGCGTCGGACTCATGATCGGCGTGGAGTTTTCGATGGACGATGTCGGCGAATTGTGCATCGCGCAAATGGTCAAGCGCAACGTCGTCGCAGCCTATACGCTGAACAATCCGCGCGTTATGCGTTTCGAACCGCCGCTTATAATCGAAGCCTCCCAAGTGGATACGGCGCTTCAGGCTTTCAGAGAAGCCGTCGCCGAAACCGACGCGCTCTTGCAGGCGGTTATCGGATGAACGGCGCTTACCCAAGCGACGGAGGCATGTCGCTAAAATACGATGTTTTCCGCCCGCAAACCGAAGACTTGCTCCCGTCCGTGGTGTGCATTCACGGAGGCGGCTGGGTCAGCGGAGACAAGTCTGATGTTTTTCAAATTGCCCAGGCTTTCGTCGCCCGGGGGTTTGCGGCATTTTGTCCGCAATATCGTCTTGCTCCGCTGTATCCATTTCCCGCCGCAGTCGAAGATTGCCGTGCTTTTCTGCGCTATTTGCGCGGGAATGCCCGCGAGCTGCACATTCTTCCTGAAAAGGTCGGCGCATTCGGAAACAGCGCCGGCGGCCATCTCGCGGCAATGCTCGCAATGTCGCCCAAGGAAAGTGAGCGCGCTAACTCTGCTGTCGACATTTCCGGCCTAACCGATCTCACCGATCCGACGAAAAATCATCCGCAGATTTCTTGGGATTTTATCGGCCAATTTCTTGGCGAGCCCTATGAACAGACTTCGCCGAGGTGGATCGAGGCGAGCCCGATCTACCAAATAATTCCCGAAACCGCGCCGATATTGATCATTCACGGCGACGAAGATGACGTGGTTTGGCCCATCCAAAGCGAACGGTTTTATGCCCGCCTTCGCGAGGAGGGCATTAAATCGGAATTTATAATCTTGAAGAACGAGGGCCACGGATTTTCAGAGGAAGGTTTCAATGAAATTATGAAACTGTCAACGAGCTTTTTTGAACGAACGATGCCGACCGGGGTGGCGAAATGACCATCGACCTCCGCAGCGATACGGTAACAAAACCGACGCCCGAAATGTACGAAGCTATGGCAAAAGCGCCGCTTGGCGACGACGTTTTGGGTGACGACCCAACGGTAATCGAGCTTGAGCGCTTCGCCGCAGACACAATCGGCAAGGAAGCCGCGCTTTTCGTCCCGAGCGGCACGATGGGCAACCAGGTCGCAGTCCGGACCTGGATAAGGCCGGGACAGGCCATTATCCTGGAGCAGGACTCGCACATTCAATTTTATGAATCCGGTGCGGTGGCGGCGCACTCGGGCGCGATGACTTGGACCCTCCCGTCGCACAACGGCGTTATGGACCCGGACGATGTGCGCGGGCGAATTACTCCGGTAAATATTCACACGCCCGCGACGAAGTTGCTTTGTCTGGAAAATACGCACAACCGCGCCGGTGGCGTCGTTATTCCATTGGATAAGATGGCCGAATTTCGCAAAATCGCCGACGACAACGGCTTAAAGATCCATCTCGACGGGGCGCGCATTTTCAACGCGGCCCATTACCTCGGCGTTCCCGCGTCGCAAATCGCCGGCTACGCCGATTCGGTTATGTTCTGCCTAAGCAAGGGCCTAAGCTGCCCGATTGGGTCGCTTGTCGCTGGGCCAAGAGACTTCATCGAGGAAGCGCGCTGGAACCGGAAGCGCCTCGGCGGCGGGATGCGCCAGGCGGGAATTCTCGCAGCCTGTGGTATTTATGCCCTCGGCAATATGGTCGACCGGCTAGCGGAGGATCATCGCCGAGCAGCGGATTTCGCAAACCATCTCAACAACTGCGACGGAATTTCTTCGCAAGCTCAGCAGACGAACATAGTCGGCGCAATTACCGATCAACCGGCTGCGAAATGGCAGGAAATGCTGGGCGAAAAAGGCGTCCGCTGCCTCGCGACCGGGAAAAAACGCATACGTTTCGTTTTCCACAGGGAAATAGACGACGACCAACTCGAGGCCGCGAAGCAAGCGGTCGGCGATATATCGCGCAGCCTTACGGCAAAGCCGCAAGAACTCCCTTCAGCTTTGTGATGGCGTCGATCGATTCCGGATCGACCCCGTAAAGCGCAGCGAGATACATGCTTACAAAATCGCCGTAATAGGTTAGCGTCAGCATCTGCGTCAGCAAGTCGGCGCCACGGGCGGAAATTGTGAAACTGGAACATTTCGATGCCGTAATGTCCCTCATGACGCGAGCTCGCTCTCGCATGTGCCGTGTCTCGTCCCCGCCTTCCAAAATCACCATGGACCATTTTGCTACCGACTGCCGATCGGCCAGCGTCCAACCCATAATCTCGTTATGGTTGAGCTCAGGAAATGCGTTCGCGAACGCCATGCTTTTCGAGTTCTCGTTAATTTGCGACTTCCATCGGGAAGCTACGATTCCTTGCCATCCGCCTAGGCCATAAATAACCGGAATGCCGCCATGGATCGCCATCGCAAGCTTCTTTGTAGGATTCCCCTCCGATTCGATTCCCCAATCCCTCGCGCAACGGGCTAATTCCGAAAATGCAGCCTCGAAATCCATTTCCGGCAAATATTCGAGCCGAATAGCGGCCTCGGCGATGGGAACAAATAGAAAACCGAGCGCCGTGCGCGGGGGCTGTCCGGATGGAATTCTTACAACAGGGATCCCTTCTTTTTCTGCAATTTCGGTGATCGCTCCGCCTGAGGAAACCGCCATGATCTTGCAGCCGCGCCCTAAAGCCTCGGCCGTAGCGCTCAACGTCTCTTCGGTGTTGCCGCTATAGCTGCAGACAATGACCAGCGAATCCTCGCTTACAAATTTCGGAAGATCATAATCACGCACGACGAAGCAAGGCGTCGCCGACATTGATTCGAAAAGTCCGCGTAAAAAATCTCCGCCAGCCGCGGAACCGCCCATCCCCACCACCACGACCTGCCGGCATCCTCCTAAAGGTTTCGGCAGCTCGGTATCCGAAGCAATGGAAAGGGCTTTCCGGCACTGGTCCGGAAAGCCCATCGTGAGCCCCATCATTCCCTTCGGATCGTTTTTAAGAACGAAGGAAGGGTCGTCGAGGCTATCAGGCATTATTCGTCTCCAAACGGATCGTAATCTCCCGAATCGACCTCCGGCTCGCCCGCGCTGCTTGGCGCCCCTGCGGGCGCACCGGCCGGCGCACCACCGGCATCGTCGCGAGGCCTGTCGAGAAGAACGACGTTATCGGCAACGATATCCACAGTATTAACTTCTACGCCGTCTTTATTCGTGTATTTCCGTTGCTGCAGTCGCCCGTCCACGCCGACCATTCGGCCCTTGCTGGCGTAATTAGCCACGAACTCGGCCGTTTGCCCCCAAACCGTGACGTTGAAAAAGTCTGCATCTTTTTCGTTCGGGTCTTGAGGCTTGAAGCGCTTTTCCACGGCGATTCCAAATGCAGCCACCGACTTACCGGTCGTGGTGGTTCTCATTTCGGGATCGCGCGTCATGCGCCCGGTTACGATTACTTTATTGATTCCGCTCATTTACTCCTCCCGCAGGAAAATCCTGCCACGAATGATTTCGTCGTTGATGCGAAAAAGCCGGCTCAGCTCGGCCGGCACGTTGGCGGGAGCGGAAAACTGCAGGATGCAGTAGTTGCCTTCCGAGTGGCCCTTGATCGAGTAGGCCAGCTTCCGCTTTTCCCACTTCTCGGCCTTGTCCACGGCACCGCCTTGGTCTTCGATGAATTTCTTGTATTTCGCCACGTTCTTGTCGACGGCTTCATCGTCCAGGCTCGCAGGCAAAATGTATAGGGCTTCGTATGATCTGGTGTTCATATTCCTCTCTTCGGTCTCTGGTTCCCTGTTCGGGAACAGCGAGGTAGTTAGGTAGACAAGCATACCACATCCCCTGCCGAAGGTATACTCAGCCCTGCTGATGCCGCATAGCTCAGTCGGTAGAGCAGCTGACTGTTAATCAGCGGGTCGTAGGTTCGAGTCCTACTGCGGCAGCCACTTCTTTTGTACTCTATTTACCAGTCAGGGCGCATTGATCCGAGCGGCCCATTCCATCGAATCTTCAAGATGGTTGCGAATGGAAGTGCGGAGCAGCTGCATCGGGCGCAGGGCAACAGCTTTAAAAAGATGCTATCTCGTCGCCCGCGTACTTGCCCGCGTCGGTCGCCGGCGGCATGCAGGATATATTCCCGAAAACCAATGCCGGTCCTTGGGAACGCTCTGCGGTGCGCTTGCCGGGACCGGCCAATAAATGAGGTATCCCTTTGTGGCATTTCGAACTCCTTAATAGAGTCCGCTTCCCTGGGCTACCTCGTGTCACGTAACGATTTACAATACGCTTACGAACCCGGAGTCGCTGTGACCAGGGTCACGAAAACGTGGTTCGGGGGCTAAAACCGGTATTATCACTTGGGCCGAACGTCCGAAGTTAGATTCTGCCTGCTATGGGATCGCTACGCACATAGCGCCCAAAATTCTCCCTGCGGCTTTAGGTGGGAATCTCCAATCTCCCGCCTACAAACTCTTGAGGTACTCCACCAGCTGTTGCTTTTGCTCTTGCGACAGGTGCAAATTGAAATGCCTATCGTAGTGGTCGACAACGTCCATGAGCGTCGCGAAACGGCCGTCATGGTAGAACCCGCCTTTATGCATCTTCTTCATATCCCACAGGCCTCTCAAAGGCTCGGTTCGATAGCGTCCATCGGGGGAGCGCATAGCCTGGAAGTCGTCGATACCTATATCCTCGGCCTTATGAAGATTCCAGCCCGGCTCGGTAAAAGTCGGCGGAACATGGCATGAGGCGCATTTGGCCTCGCCATTAAACAGTTGTTTACCTTTCTGCGCCATGAGTTCGTTGAACGCGCCTCTGGGCGCCTTGGGGCGCGGGATCGCAAGCTGATAGAAGTGAAGCGCGGGCAGCTTCGCCGACACAAGGTCTTCGCCTTTGGGGACGACATGCCCCTGCCCCGTCCGGGCGGCCACAGGGTACTTCTTGGCATCGTCGAGTCGCGGATCGAAGAAAGTGCCGCTGCCGTGCATCTCTAGATTTGCTACGTAGGCATTCCAATACGTGACATTTCCCCAAGCTCCGGTCCAAGTGTGATTGTTTACGCCTGCGAGTCCCAACGCAGCCGGAATCAGCGTGGCACTGGTCTTGCCGTCAGGACGAAAACCCTTCCCGTCCAAATTAA
>DASSBY010000183.1:0-3768 GCA_035698285.1 Fimbriimonadales bacterium
ATAACGCCAGGGGCGCTGGCCGATCCTTCGACCAGAAGCTGCAGGCGATTGAACGTCATGTTCGGAGCCGCGCCCTCTGCTTGGAGCTGGGCAGACGCCGTGGCGATCGCTGCCGGAGCTTTCGCGCCCATGTTGACGCGAACGTCGTCGGTATCGAAAAGATTGCCGACGGTCCCGCTTTGCAGCGTTCCGCGCGTCACGTTCATCGAGGTGAAACCGACGAGCGGCTGGCTGACCTTCTGCAGAGCGAAGAAAGCATTCAGCCGGCCCCATCCAAAGTGCTCGTCGAATCCGGCCGTACCCTTATCTTCGGCGGTCGAAGTGAGAACGCTCAGGACTTCGTCGGCGGTTTGGCCGCGGTCGTAAGAGAATACGAGCGCAGCGGTGCCGCTGGTATGCGGCGTGGCCATCGACGTGCCCGAAAGGTATTCGTACTGGTTTCCCGGCCAAAGCGAAAGAACATCCTCTCCGGGGGCGCTGATGTCGGTTTCGGGGCCGTAATTGGAGAAGCTCGCAATCGTATCGAAGCGCGTCGTTGCGCCCACACCCGCGCAGTGCGGGAATTTGGCCGGATACGCGACGATATGTCCTTGGTTGTTGCCGGTGGCGGCGATCAGGAGAACATTCTTTTCCCAAGCGTAGGTAACCGCATCGCGGAACGCCTGGCTGCCGGTGTAGTATTGCAAGCTCATCGAAACGACGTTGGCGCCGTGGTCGGCAGCGTAGACGATGCCAGCCGCGCACTGCGCTTCGGTGCCCGAGCCGCCGGAGCTGAGAACGCGAACCGGCATGATCTTGGTGTTCCAATCCATGCCCGCAACGCCGATGCTGTTGTTGCCGTTTGCGCCGATAGTCCCGGCAACGTGTGTGCCGTGGCCGAATCCGTCCGACGTGTCGCCGTTGTTGTCGTGCGTGTTCCAGCCGGCGATCTTGCGGCCGACTAGGTCGACGTGCTGTTCGTAGAGGCCGGTGTCGCAAATGGCGACGACGAAATTCGTGGCGCCGCGCCATAGGTCCCAAGCCTCAAAGGCATCTACGTCCGCATCTGCGGTTCCGCCGTCCTGTCCGGTGTTATTAAGGCCCCAGCAGTTTCCGACGAGCGGATCGTTCGGGGCAAAGCCAACGCCGCCGATGCCGTCGATCTCCGCAACTTCTACGTTGCGAAGCGATGAGTACTGGGCGGCCATCTGCTTGACGTCCGCCCCAAGGCGAACGTTGAACGAGTAGGTTCTGCTAAGGCCGAGCCGCTCGGCGCGAGCGGGATCGCCGAAGCCCTGGGGAAAGACGGGCTGGATGTCATTCACGGCCCAGCGGGCGCTCAGCCGGTCAACGCTCGCGTCGCCGGTGCGACTTGAGCCGGCCCGCAACATTGCCGGCACCTGACCGGATTTGAAACGGACCAAAATGTGGTCGGTGGGGTAGCCGCCGAACCGGTCGGGTTTGCCGATTTGTATGTTTTGGGCAAAAACGCCGGCTGCGGCAATGGAAAAGGCAACAGCGAGTGTCGCCCGGATTTTGGATCTGAATTGCAGCATGTTAGGTCCCTTAAACGTATGGAGTGCCGAGGAAATTCGAAGGGTGAGTCGCCCCGGAAATGTGAACTACCCAGTATGGCACGGTCTCTCGGATATAGTGAAACGGCATTTCCATGTTGATCCCGCTCGTCGCCCTGCTCGCCGTGCCCACCTATACCGTCTGCCTAGATCCGGGCCATCCGAGCGAGACGGCGTCGGGGACCGCTATGCAAAACGGCATCCGAGAAGTCGCTCTCTGCTGGCAGGTGGCTAGCCTCGTCAGGACGGACCTGCAAGCGCGCGGCGTGCGCGTCGTCATGACGAAGACCGCGGAAATGCAGTTCGTCACGAACAAGCATCGAGCGGAGATCGCCAACGCAGCGAAGGCGGACCTCATGGTGCGCATCCACGCCGACTCCGGAGGCGGCCATGGATATACGGTCTTCTATCCACGGCGAACCGGCACAATCGACAAAGTTATGGGTCCGAGCCAATCGGTCATTCTCGCTTCAGAGACCGCTGCGCGCAAATTCCTCCCCGCGTTCAAAGCCGCAATTGGCTCGGACCTTCGCAGCAACGGACTGCGCGGCGACGATCTCACCTTGATAGGCTCCAAGCATGGCGCGCTGACGGGCTCGATCTACAGCAAAGTGCCGGTTTTGCTGCTCGAGATGGGCTTTCTGGACAGCGCGAGCGATGCTGCCTGGCTGGGCTCCGCAAAAAACCAAGCGCGCATGGCCAAAGCCATCGCGGCCGGAATCATCGCTGCGAAGCCTGCGCCGCGCCGGCGATAAGCTGCCCGCCCCAATACTCGCGTATTGCGTCTTCGTTCTTGCAGCCTTCGTGCTCGTCCCAGTCCGGCACGGGCGCGGGCGGTTGGATGTTTTTGTTGAGTGAAAGCTGCCACAGCCAGACGATCGCGGCTTTGCGCACCTTCTTTGACGTGTCGCTTAACTTGCGGATTATCCGGTCCTGATACAGGAATTCCATCGGGAGGCAAGCTATTGCGGCCTCCCTCAAAGACGGCATGCGCGCGTCCAACAAGCTCAAAAAGAATTCCTTGTCGCCCACACCCATCGCAAACGTCTCGTCATCGTCCTCGTTGGGCCACTCGCGATCCAGCCTATGGACGAGGTCCTTAAGTGTTGCCAAGTAGTCCTGCCGCAGAACCAAGTAGTGGCTGGCCAACACATAGGCTTTGAGTCTCAAGTCGGATCCGATAGCGCCGTCCAAGAGCGGCTGTATTTCGCTTCGGTAGAACTGTTCGAACCGATCGCGCACGGGCTTCATGTCGCCATAGCCGGACGGACCTGTTCCAGAGATCATGCTCATCGCATTAAGGTCCTTGTTTCTTGAAAACGACGTGGCGAGAATGTATGCGTATTTTTCTAGAGTCGACGATCCTTTCAGGGCATAATTTCCACTCGCCAATGTGACAGGATTGTCATAACCACCAAGATAATACTGGTCTCTTGACTCAGTGGTTAGATACCATTCGCCCTGTGCACCACAAATTTTGCGTTCGCTATTGGGCTTATATAAATGAACGAGTGCCATGCCACCGACGGCGACATTATTTACGCCCGGGTCCGACCCTCCTCGATCCGTGTCTCGCAAGCATGTCAATGTCGGCGGGCAATGTCCTTGGATATCCAGAACCTTCTCGAAACGATGACGAAAAACTACGTTTGGTAGCTCCTCGCTGGTGCCCCATAAGGATTCATAAAACCCGGCCGGTCCAAGATACCTCACGACACCGACGTAGTCAGCGTTTACTATCGAACTATTTATCTCACTGAATTGCGGCTTCGGTATCTGAGCAATCGCTAGGGCAACGAGGATTGTCGTAATCACTTCAGTTCTCCCATCAGTTTATTTTCACTTGCACAGCCGTTTCGCCGTCGCAAAGTGTGATCGTCAAGGTGTACGTTCCGACACGTACGCCCGGCCCGGAAAGCGATGTGGAATTGGTGCCCGCCCAGTATTGGTGCCCTTCGAGAACGAACTCCTCAGTTTCGTTATCTTCAAACCATACATGTGGCAGCCACAGGAAATCTCCTTTGTCCCAAACTCCGTCCTTCGTAAAGGCTCCGGTAAATAGATTGGAGACCGGCAAAACGTAGCCCATCCCGCGAGTCAACGAAGAGGTGTAATTTTGGTTTACGTGTCCCCCCAAAGCAAGACGCATGAGCGCGACCACTGTAGACCTTCTTCCAAACCTAAGCGATTGCATTCTTCCTCCCTTTGAACTTTC
>DASSBY010000184.1:0-8342 GCA_035698285.1 Fimbriimonadales bacterium
CGTCCCGGGAACGGTAACGTTGTACTCCCAAGTCAGACCCGGCTTCAGCGGGAAATAGTCAGTGCCGGGATCGGCTGCGATGAGGATGGCGGCGGTTGCGAGAAGAGTTAGCATAGTGTGGGCCTACTTGGCTGGAATCGCTTCGATCGTTATCGTATTAGACGTTTGGGATCCGTGGATGGAAGTTTGGAGGGAATTCTTCACCAGGCCGACGCCCTTTACGAACCAAACCGACGAGGTAACGTCCATCGTCAAGGAACCAGACGCTAGCGTGCCGGTCTCCCTCACAACCATCGCGTCGAAAGTGCCTAGCGGGACCGTGACTTTCTTAATCCCGAGGACTTTGCTCGTCGTATTCGCTCGGAAAGTGCCGCTCGGAATCTTCACCTCGTAGTTGGATTTCCAGGAATCGCCCTCCTTCGGGTTGGCAGGCAGCTGCAGGAGGGGCGGGTCGAATCTGTTGTTGCCGGTTGACGTGTTGTGCAAGCCGTCGGCGTCGGCTACGTCGGTTTCCGAATCTAGGGCGGCCAGCCCACCCGACCACGTCGCCGTGATCATTAGCTTGCCGTCCTGAACCACGGTCTTGATAGTTCTGTCGCCTTCGGCCGTTCCTTGCGGAAGCCCAACCGCCTTGTAGTGGACCGGCTTGCCGAACGGGAATCCGAAATACTCGAGCCCCTTTGTCTGGTACGCCGGAGCAGTTTCTTTGGGCGCGGTTTCTACGGTGGCGGAATTATTCCCCTGGCAGCCCGCAAGAAAGAGGGCCAAGTACAGCAAACAGGTTTTCTTTCGCATAGGTCTATTTCCTGGTAGAAGTTTTGAGCCTCATGTCCGACTGTCTTACCCCTGCCGGGCCAATCGTGATATCCAGGCTGCGCACGAGGCCGACGGTCGGGACAAACCACATTGATTGCGTCGACCGGTACGTCTTGCCCCCGGTCGTGTAGGAGGTGACCGTGTCCACACGATGGGCGTGCATGCGGCCAGCCGGCGTGTCGACATCGCTCACGCCTTTGTACGTGATGGTGGATTTGAGAGATCCCACGGCTCCAAGGCCGGCTATGTAACCTCGCCCTGCCCACTTACGCTCCTGGCCGGGTTTCGACGGCCAAACGATAAGAGGCAGCGGTGGGTCGTATGGCGCGGTAAGGTCCTTGCCTGCGAGACTGGTCTGATAGACACCCTTGGAATTGCAGAGGAAGCTGACCGTGGAATTCTCCGCCGACTTGTTGTAAACCTTGAACAAAGCGCGCTTTCCTTCGCCTTGATCGACTACTTTGTCCACTTTGAACGTAAGTTCGGCGGTGCCCGAGCTTTGACGGCCCTTTGTGTCGCGCACGATTTGGTCCATGGCGTAGGTCCAAGAATTGCCCTTCTGCAGCGGCATAAAGTCGGCGGCAGATGTGAGCTCGTGCTCGATGACCTTGACTTTTTGCCTTCCGGTGCGTCCCACGTCGGACGGTCCGCACGCGATCAGAAGACATCCCAAAAAAGCGGTGGCCGCAATAATTTTGTTCATTTCGTCCCTCCTCGGCGTTGCTTCTGAATGGTGGCGAGGGCGTCGCGCGCTAAGTCTTCATCCACAATACCGGTAATCGTCACTGAAGAATACTTGATAACATGCTGAACAAACGGCGCGGCTATTGCGATCCCTTTTGAAACCAGCAATAGCTGGGCTCCGGGCTTTCTGTATGTGAACTGCCAGAGCCGGTCGCGTGAATCGCTTGTCACGTCCAAGGTCAGCGTGAAGACCTTGCCGTCGCCGCTGTCGGTCTCTTCTCCGTGGATAGAGGCTCCCTCGATCTGTTTTTCCGTTGCCAGCACAACCACGTTTGAGAGAAGGTTTTCAACGGGATGGGAATATCCGTTCAAGGAGGCCTCCGACAAAATCTGGTTGAGGCTAGCTTTCACATCCTCGGCCATGCCTACGGACGACAGTTCATTCGCGGCCGCGCTGTATGCCCCGCTTATCGTGCTGGCAGACGGCGAAAGCTGGTGGCTGCGCTGGATGATCGCTTGGATGTCCGCAGTTGCCTTCGCGGCAAGCCTCGTCTTGTAGGGAATGGTCATCGTGGCGACTACCGTCTTGGCGCCCTGCGATGATGGTATCTGCACCGGTACTTCGAGGGCGATCCAGATGCCGGTGCTCAGACGGAGCCAGTTCACTTTATCCAAAGGCTTGCCTGAGAGCGTAGTCGACAGGTCATACTCCAGCTTGTGAGCAAGAACGACGTTTCCGGCTAGAGCCTTCTCGACGTCAGCCTGTCTCCAAACGAGCGCCTGCAGCGGCTCGATTTCGTTCTTTACACCCGCGAGCGCAGCGGCCAGCTCGGAAGTCCTTTGGGGATCGAACCGCAGCGCGCCGATGAGGGCACGCATTGGGATTACTGTCCCGGATCCGCTCGATGTGTTTTCGCTCGACGGACCGAAAGCGCCGCCGCTCCCCTCTTCGAGAGTTGCAATGCCGTTGGAAACCTTGATGCTGTAGCCACCGACCTTGATGCCGATAAGGTCGAGGTCACCGGGCGTGAGCAGCGGATATTTGCGGGGAAGGATGACCAAGCGAGTGTAAAGTTCGTTCCCGCCGTACCACGCCAGGAGAATCAGCGCAACGCTACCGGCGAACCAGATGCCGCTTCGAAGCCGAAATCCTGCAGGACGTGGGCTCGTTTCTCCTTCGCTCATACCAAAGTTTAGCGCGTCAATCCGACGTGCTGTATGCGGAGTACATTGGAGAAACGACCGCGACCAGGACGGCGCAGACGCCTATCTCCACGATGGATCCGGCGAGCAGGGCCGGCAATATCGAACTGAAATAGCCGACGGCCAGCGCGGTAAGCAATCCGGGCGCGATGGCAATCGCCACGCCAAGCAACTGCATTATTCCGCGAATTCCCATTTGCGTCGGGTCTTGCAGATCCGGGAACACGAGCATTGCGAGGAACTGCATCGATCCCACGGCAAAAGATGCCACGGGAATGGCGAAAATGGCGGCAAGCAAATATTCCCACGTAAGCAACCCCATTGCGACCGAGACAACGCACGCGGCGACTCCAAGAAATATCGGCATAATCGCCTTTCCCAATATTTCGGCGCCACAAATAGCAGCATTTGAAATTGGCAGAGGCTTTTGGATATCGACTTTCCGCAATGTATCCATAAACCCGGCTTGGGCGAATGACATACTAAATGAGAGCGCAAAAAAGATTTGGAGAGTTAATACCAAAGTTGGATCGATGTGTCCTGTCGATTTGAATACGGCAGTCATCATGAATATGATAAGAGCAAACATTAGGAGCAAAATCATATTTGTGCGCAGAGAAAGCAGTGTTTCGCGCCACACGATAGCCCACGCTCCCGGCGGACTGAGTCTCGACAGAAATAGCATGCGTCGGGGCTTTAGCCTGCCTTCACGAGCCGCCAAAACGGCAAGCATAGCGTAGTCCCTCCGCTGCCGCCACTCGCGCGCTGTCTGGCTCGATGCGGCGCCTCGAGTGGCCATGTCGTAAAGAAACGGCGACTGCTTCAATGCCAGCCATACCAGCAAGCCGGACGCCGCCAAGAGCAGGCTCCCGGAAACAAGGACTACGCTCCAGCCTCCTAGCACCGGACCCGTCGCGAAGTCGGCCGCCAGTGCCACGGGGTAAAAACACGCGCGCAACAGTGGGTCGTTGGGCAAATTCGCAAACCGAGCAAGAACATCCGGCGACCGAGCGGCAACGACGCAAAATGCTGCAATAGACAACGCGAGCGCGCCTACCGCCGTGCCGTAGATCTTGCGAGCTCGGCGCGATTCGTCCGTATCGCGATTTATATAAAGGCCCACCGCGAAACTGATCGCCGCCCCGAACAAGGAAATCAGCAAATACCCAACGACAGCCGTTTTGCCGAGCCATGATGCCGCTTCGTGATTCGGAATATTTCGAAAGAGCGACCCCAACCAGGATGCCCCCGCGCGACCTCCTAAGAGGAGCGGGAAAAGAGGCAAAATGAGAGCGAGCGCGTAATTGAAAATAAAACGATGCAGCAGTATCTTCTTCGGGTCGACGGGAGTCGCAAAAATAACGTCCGCGTCCGCAGCGATGTATCTCCCAGGCACAGAAAAACCCGTTAGCAGGCGAATGAAGAATAGAACCAAGAATCCGGCGAAAATTGCTGCATGCAAAATAGTCAGCTGATCCACTCCGAGGCTCGGAGTATAGGTCAGGGTTCGGTGCGGCGAACGAAAGCTGTTGCTCAAAATCATGACCCACCATCCCACGATCATGAGAACGCCGAGTATCCGCATCGGCGACTGAACCGCGCGCTTTACGCTGTTCGCCACCGTATGCGTCGTCAGGAACAGCAGCGGTCCCATCACTTTCTCGTCAAGTCGAACGCGACGGTTTCCGGCTCTTGAGTGAGCCGCAGGAATAGGTCCTCCAGCGTTGCGCCCTGCATATTTGATCCTGTCCGCAGCTCGTCCATCGTGCCTTCCGCCACGTTTCGGCCGTTCGCCAAGATGATCACGCGATCGCAGAGCCGCTCGGCGGTGTCCAGGAGATGCGTGCTGATTAGGATAGCTCGTCCGTCGTCGCGCTGCCGAAGCAACTCCATTTTGAACTCGTGAACCCCCCGCGGGTCGATGCCGATAAGCGGCTCGTCGAGGAGCATGACCTTCGCATCGTGGATCAGCGCGCATGCGGTAGCCAGCTTTTGGCGCATGCCTTTGCTAAGCGTGGCGACGTAGTCATCGGCCTTATCCCTAAGGTCGTATTTCTCCAATAATGAATCGCAGCGCCGATCGAAATCCTCGCCGCGGCCGAAGCACAACGCGACGAATTTCAGGTGCTCTCGAACGGTCAAAAGTTCGTAGAGCGATGGCGTTTCCGGAACGAAAGCGAGGCTCGTTTTCGCAGCCTTCGAGTCCGTGACGACGTCGTGGCCTTCGATCAAAATCGTGCCCTCGGTCGGCCTCAAAATGCCGGCGATGCAACGGAGCGTGGTCGTTTTTCCCGCGCCGTTGGGGCCAAGAAGACCGACGATTTCGCCGGGATTGACTTGAAACGAAACGCTGTCGACGGCGCGTATTTTTCGATAAGTCTTGGCGAGGCGGTCGACCTTCAGCATGGGTTCGAATAGGATACCAAACGGCTATAGCGCGGGCGAGGCGGCGGGCCAAAGCTGGTCGGTATAAACATTTCCTCCACTAAAGGTGAGCATGGTCTTGCCCTTAAGCTTTTGGCCGTGATACGGCGAGTTTTTGCCCTTACTAAAGGTCTTCCAAACGTCAAAAGTCCATTCGATATTAGGGTCGATGACGGCAATTTGAGCTATCGGCGTTTTGCCGGGAACGAGGGTGCCGCCCTCCAAACGGAAAATCTCCGCCGGCCGCGTGCTCATTCGCCTTATCGTTTCGAGCGGAGAAAGCACGCCTCGATGCGTTAGCGTGCTGAGTGTAACGCCGACTGCTGTTTCCAACCCGACGATCCCGAACGGCGCCGAGTCAAACGTATTGTCCTTTTCATTGCTTGCATGCGGCGCATGGTCTGTGCTGACGCAGTCTATCGTGCCGTCCGCGAGGGCCTGCGTAATAACGTCCACATCAACCTGCGTGCGCAGCGGCGGGTTCATCTTGTAATTGGTGTCGAAAGCCCGCATGTCCTCGTCGATCAGGGAAAAATGGTGCGGACACGCTTCCGCTGTGACTTCGGCGCCGAGGCGCTTGGCTTGCTGGATAATCTCCACAGATCCCCAGGTGCTGACGTGCAAGATGTGCACTCGACAACCGGTTTCGAGACTCAGCATACAATTGCGCGCAACATGGATCTCTTCCGCCGTTCGCGGCATTCCCTTGAGCCCGAGCATGGCGCTGACAGCTCCTTCGTTCATGCTCGCTCCTTCTGTTAAAGAGGTGTCTTCGCAATGCAGCGCAACCGGCAGATCGAGCTGCTTGCATATGTCCATGCATCGGCTAAGAACTTGGGCGTTTTGAATCGGAAAGGCGTCGTCGCTGGCAGCCACGATGCCGGCCCTTTTTAGAGAGGCGAAGTCCGCGGGATGCTCACCGTCCATGCCCTTCGTCAGTGCCCCGATCGGCGCGACGAAAATGCCCCCTGCCTCGGGCGAGGCGCTCCTGTCCAAAATGAAATCGATGAGCGCGGGATCATCGAGCGGCGGCTTTGTATTGGGCATACAGCAGATGGTGGTAAATCCACCGGCCGCCGCCGATTGCGTGCCGGAAATAATCGTCTCTTTATAGGCGAACCCGGGTTCGCGCAAATGCACGTGCAAATCGATAAGGCCCGGAGTAATCCACATTCCGGTGCAGTCGAATATTTCGTCGACGTCACTCGCATTGACTTCTTCGCCGACCTCTTCGATCTGGTCGTCGACGATCGTGACGCTGCCGATGGTATCGAGATTTTGCGAAGGATCCAAAATTCTGCCGTTTTGGAGGAGCGTTTTCATACCGCGGTCCTTTCGCTCGGAGCTTTCGCTGCCTTCTTATGTGCGCCGAACATCGCTTCGAGAACGGCCATTCGGACGTAGACCCCGTTTTCGACCTGCTGGTTGATCACCGAATGCTTTCCGTCAGCCGCACCGTCGTCGAGTTCCAAGCCGCGGTTTACGGGTCCGGGGTGCATAAGCAGGCAGTCCGGCTTGGCCGCCTTTAGCGCCTTGGAATTGATCTGGTACATGGACGCGTATTCCGTCAAGCTTGAAATCAGTCCGCCGGTCATGCGCTCCTTCTGCAATCGCAGGGCCATCACCACGTCGGCATCCGCAAGGCCGGGATAAAGGTCGAAATGTACTGCTGCCGGGAGCTTCCCGCTGTACCGAGGCAAAAGCGTTCGCGGGCCGACGAAATGAACTTCCGCGCCCATTTTGCTCAGGAGCCACAAATTGCTGCGCGCCACGCGACTATGAAGCACGTCGCCGACGATCGCAACTTTGAGACCGGAAAGCGAACCTTTGTGTTCGATAATGGTGAGTGCGTCGGCGAGGGCCTGCGTAGGATGTTCGTGCATGCCGTCGCCCGCATTTATAACGGGGCCTTTGAAAAACCGTGCAGCCAGATGCGCCGCACCACTCGCTTGGTGCCTTACGACAAGACCGTCGATGCCTTCATGGAGAAGCGTGAGCACCGTATCTTTGAGCGACTCGCCCTTCGACATGCTGCTTCCCATTACGCCGAAGGAAGTGTGGCCAAAGCCCAACCTACGTGCGGCCATTTCGAAGCTGACGCGCGTCCGGGTGCTGTTTTCGAGAAAGAGCATCCCGATAACCTTGTCTGGAAACTTCGGCAAAGGGTTGCCCGCTAGCGTTGCCTTCTTCAGCTTTGCAGAATTTTTGAGGAGCGCGTCTATCGCGTCAGGTTCGAGTTCGCGAATACTTAGGAGTTGCATGCTTCGCCCTCCACGATTCGTACGACATCTTCTCCATCAGGTCCGCCCAGTATCACCTGCACGTATCTATCGTCGGGAATCTCGACCTTTTTGCCGACGTAGTTCGCCTCGATCGGCAGTTCGCGGCCTCCCCGATCAATAAGCACGGCGAGCTGGATTTGCGCCGGCCTTCCATGGCGCATCAGGGCGTCCATCGCCGCGCGAACCGTGCGCCCCGTTTGAAGCACCTCATCGACAAGAATCACTGTCTTGCCATTGACGGCGAACGGAATCTCACTTTGATCCTGGCCGGACGCGGCACGATCGTCCCGGAAGTCGGTGATGTCGAGGCTGCCACAGGGGATCGTCGTTCCCTCGATCTGCGTCATAACGAACGCGAGCCGCTTCGCGACGGGAAAGCCGCTCTTGAGAACTCCGACGACGACCAGGTGTTTCGGGCCCTTGTTATGCTCGAGGACTTGATGCGCCATGCGCCCGAGGGTCCGTTTTACGTCGCCGCCTTCAAGGCCGATTGCCGCCATCTGGTGCATTATGGCTTTGCCAGGTTCGGAATATGCAACGATTCGCCTCATGGTGAAACGCTCGGGCCTGCCGCTGATCGCTGCCGCAGCAGCCTATTTCGCGATCTGGGTTATCAACGCGCGCTTGCCGATTCCCTTTGAACGATTGTTTTTGGCGTCAGTTTTGGCAAGCATTGTTTTCGTCGGCCTACCGATAGTTGGACTGTATCTGGGGGGCCGGATGCAGTGGAAGCCGTCTACGTCCGTTTGCGTATTGGCCGGCTGCCTTGCCGTGCTCGGCGCTCTCCTGCTTGCGAAGATCCCGCCAACGCCAGAGACCACAGGAATCGCGCAGCTTGCGAGAATCGGCTGGCCGATTGCGCTCGTTTTCTTGGTTGCGGGTCTTGTCAAAGATAGAAATCTCCTTCCGCCGATAGCGATGGTTCTCGCCACC
>DASSBY010000185.1:0-8837 GCA_035698285.1 Fimbriimonadales bacterium
GGTCGTTGTGTGTTGGAGTGGGTCCTTGACCGTTAGAACGTTTCCTTTCGCATCGTATGTGAACTGGGTCGCCTGGGTGCCTGGTTCGATGATCGACGTCCGGTTATTTGAAGTGTCGTAAGTGAAGTTCGTTTGATTGCCAAGCGAATCTCTAAATGCCGTCATCCTCCCGTTTTCGTCCATTCCGAATTGTATGGCGTTGCCTGCCTCGTTCTGCAGGTAGACGGTCGAATCCGTATCTAGAGAAAACGTCCCGTTATTCTGGTCTGGAAGGATTGTTAGTTCCGGCTGTGCCGACGTGAAATTGGGATCCAGCATTCCCGGCGTCACGGCCACGTATCCACGGATGCCGCTTAACGGATCGGTGCAAGTGGAAAAACAATCGTTGGCGCTGTAGTCGTAAGTCCATGTATGGTTTAGGCGGTCGGTGATCGTAGCTACGTCGTTGTCCGTGTTGTACGTGAACTTAGTGAAATAGCTGTTCCCGCCGTCCAGCGGCATAATGACTTTTTCGAGCCTGCCAGAAGCGTCGTACGTGAGCGTCCAAACCCGAGATTCAGCATCGGTAACGGAAGTGATCTTGCCGGATGTGTATCCTATGGCCAGTACCCTGCCGACGGCATCCGTTACGCTCGTTAGGTTTCCCGAAGTGTAAGCGAGGGCGGCCGTATTGCCGTTCAAATCCGTTATAGACGTGAGCTTGCCGGCTGAGTTGAAAACGTAGACGGTCCCGTTTTTAAATGTGAGATCATAGCCGCCGCCGATGTGGTTGGTAAGCGTTTCGTGAATATACGAGGGAGGAACATAGCTTGCGCCCACAAGAGAGAAGGAGACTCTGCGGCCATCGCCATATGTCACGATGGCCGGGTTGCCAGCGGTGACTTTCCAACCGTAGGAATGCATCCATTTCGAGCCGAGCGTTCCGGTGTCGCTGCTTTGGCTATTGAAGATGAGCCTAAAGCTTGTGCTTGGCCCGACGCTTCCCCAACCGCAAATGTTATGCATGAGAGTGAGGTTGCCGGTCGCGATATTCGCGCTTCCGGAATACACGGGGAATGAAGGCTGCCAAGGGTAGGCCGGCCCTGGTGCAGGGGAAAGTGGGGGCGGGTTTAGAATGCCGCCGAGCGCGAAAGCCGTGCTTACGCTTAGGAACGGAAGCAGGAGAACCGCAGGTTTGGGCAGGAGCGTAGCCGGACCCTTTTTGTTCGGTTTGGGCAAGGCTAACGTCGAACCCATTGTGTTTTTGGCAACCGAACTCCAGAATGGAGCCGGGACCGAGAGCGCGGTCTGCGCGAAGATCGCCCCCGCCGAAATGAAAGCCGCCGCCCTCGATGAGCGCACATTTCCAAGTACCACTTATGTCCTCCTATCTGTGGAGGCTGCCTGCCTCCATTCGATACTATAACACCTTTCGCCAAGGATTACAATATTTCTGTTCTTTGAGGACGGGCGGCGAGGTGCTACCATCTAAGAGAGCCATGAACGTCGCCGAAGCCATCGCTGCCGTCGTCTCGCGCAAGAATCTGCGAGAAGAGGACGCATGGGGCGTTATGGGCCAGATCATGGACGGCGGGGCGACTCCGGCGCAGATCGGCGCGCTCCTTGTCGGCCTGCGCATGAAAGGCGAAACAGGCGCCGAGATCACCGGCTTTGCCCGGGCCATGCGCGACCGCTCGTCCAAAGTCGAATCCAAGAGAACGGGCATCCTCGATACGTGCGGCACCGGCGGCGACGCTATCAAGACTTTCAACCTCAGCACGGCCGCCGCCATCGTCGCCTCGGCTGCCGGCGTGCCCGTCGCGAAGCATGGCAACCGGGCCGTCACGAGCGCCTGCGGCAGCGCGGACGTCCTCGAGGCGCTCGGCGTCGATATTGCCGTCGATCCGAAGTCTGCCGGCGAGATGCTCGACGCGATCGGTCTGGCGTTCCTCTTTGCGCCCGCCTACCATACGGCGATGAAGAACGTTGCCGGTCCGCGCAAGGAGCTGGGATTGCGGACTGTTTTCAACCTCATCGGGCCGCTAACGAATCCCGCCGGCGCGGAATACCAGCTCATCGGAGTTTATTCGCCGACGCTCGTTCCCAAGATCGCGCGCGCATTGCAGCGGCTCGGCTGCGTTCGCGGCGCGGTGGTGCATGGCCTCATCGGCCTCGACGAGGTTTCGCCTATCGGCGCGACGCGGCTTGCGCTCATAGAGCGCGGCAAGATCACGGATAAAGTCGTGCAGGCCGAGGACTTCGGCATTGCGCCGCCGTCGCTCGAACAACTCGTGTGCGATGGCATCGAACAGAGCGCCCTAAAGCTCCGGACGGCCATATCGGATGCCGGCTCTGCGGAAGCTGCCGCGATTATCCCGAGCGCCGCCGTGGCACTTTGGCTCGCCGGGAAGGAGGCCGACTTCGCGTCGGCAGCGAGCCTGGCGCGAGAGACCATCGGTTCCGGCGCGGCGGCACGCAAACTCGAGGAGCTGGCGGCGGCGAGCGGGCGCGTCCAAGCCGTCTCGAAGTAGACTTCTTGCGGTGAGCATCCTGTCGCGAGTCGTCGCCGAAAAGCGCGAATTGGTCCTGGGCATGCCCGCATTAACCGAGTTGGAGCAAAGGGCGATGGATGCCGATCCGGCGCGGCCTTTCTCCGAAGCGCTGCGCGCCAAAAACCCTGTGGCCTTGATCGCGGAGATCAAGAAGGCGAGCCCGAGCCGCGGCGTCTTGATCGATAAATACGAGCCCGATCGAATCGCGGCGGCGTACGAGCGGGGCGGCGCCGCCTGCCTGAGCGTTTTGACCGATGAGAATTACTTTTGCGGCACGGCGAATGACTTGATTCTCGCTCGCCGAGAGGTCACGCTGCCGGTTCTACGCAAAGATTTCATCGTGGACGAAAAGCAAGTCTACGAGAGCCGGGGAATAGGCGCGGACTGCGTCCTCCTAATCGCCGCCGCGCTGGAGGGTGCACAGCTGCGCGACTATCGCGAAGTCGCCGAGGGCTTGGGGATGGCGGCGCTCGTGGAGGTCCACGATGAAGGCGAGATGGACGCGGCGGCGTACTCGGAGGCCAAGCTTATCGGAATCAACAACCGCGACCTCTCGACGTTCGAGACGGATCTCGCCACGACCGAGCGGCTGGCAAGATACGCGCCGTCAGGGGCGGTTTTGGTGAGCGAGAGCGGCATTTGGACGAAGGCGGATGTGGATCGAGTTTCTGCCGCCGGAGCGCGGGCGATTCTGGTTGGCGAAAGCCTCATGCGGGCTGACAACCCGGCCGCCGAGATCGGTGAACTTCTCGGATGACGTGGGCGAAGATTTGCGGACTCACGCGGCCCGAGGACGTGGAGGCGGCTTTGGATTCGGGCGCGGATGCCCTCGGTTTTGTGATGGAGCCGACGAGCCCGAGGTTTGTGGGCTTTGGGACGACGCTGCATCATTTAGCGCCGGAGGGAATCGATGCCGTGGCGGTTTTTGGGGCGTACAGGCCGGAAGCAGATCTCGAGGGGTTTCGATGGGCTCAGTGCATTACCGGCGAGCCGCCAATCCCTGCGATCAGGACGCTGCGGCTCGGCGAAGGCTGGACGATGCCGTCCGGAGAGGGGCCGATTCTCATAGACGCCTTCGATCCCGACAGCTTCGGCGGAATGGGGCGGCGGGTGGATTGGGAAGCGGCCGCGGAGATCGTGCAGGCGACGAATCGGCGCGTGATTCTGGCGGGCGGTCTTACACCGGAAAATGTTGCGCAAGCGATCGCCGTGGTTCGGCCCTATGGCGTCGACGTGAGTTCGGGGGTCGAAGCCTCTCCGGGTGTGAAGGATGCCGGCAAGGTTCGCGAATTCATTGCCGCGGTGCGCGCTTGTCGCTAACCTTTCGCGTGCTCGAGAGGTCGCTTGAATGCGCGGGGCGAAACGGCGAGCTGTCTTTGCCGCACGGGATCGTTCGGACGCCTGCTTTCATGCCCGTAGGCACGCAAGGCGCGGTCAAGACGGTCGGATCGGAGGATTTGGAAGCGTTGGGATTCGAGATGATCCTGGCAAACACCTACCATCTCACCCTGCGTCCGGGCGAAGAGCTTGTCGCAAAAATGGGAGGGCTCAACCGACTGATGTCGTGGCCGAGACCGATTCTAACCGACAGCGGCGGCTACCAGGTGATGAGCCTTTCGAAAAAGCGCAAGATCAGCGACGCGGGTGTGGTTTTTCAATCGCATATCGACGGCCGGCTCGTCGAGTTGACTCCCGAGCGAAGCATCGAGATCCAGGCGAAGCTCGGCGTCGACATTTCGATGGCCCTCGACGAATGCCCGCCCTATCCGGCGCCGGAAAGCGACGTGCGGAAGGCCATGGAGAGGACGCATTTGTGGGCGGCGCGTTCGTTGGCGGCGGCTTCGGAGGGTCAAGCCGCGTTCGGCATCGTGCAGGGTGGAGTGATCGAGGAATTTCGCGGGGAATCGGCTTCCGTCGTCACAGCGATGGGGTTCGACGGATTCGCAATCGGAGGCGTGAGCGTGGGTGAGCCGTCGGAATTGCAGTATCCGGTCGTGCGCTTCACGGCGCCCTTGCTGCCGGATGACAAGCCAAAGTATCTAATGGGAGTCGGCAGGCCGAAGGACATTATCCACGCAGCGAGCTGTGGGATCGACCTTTTCGACTGCGTTCTTCCGACGCGGATGGCAAGGCATCACGGCCTCTACACGCTTCGCGGAGTCATCGATCCCACGAACCGCGAGTGGGAAGATCGGGAAGGTCCGCATGATCCTGAGAGCGTGTTCCCCGCCACTGAGCGCTATTCGGCGGCGTACCTGCGGCATCTTTTCAAGGCCGGGGAACCGCTTGCGGCAAGGATCGCGACGCTCCACAATCTCGCTTTCTATGCAAGACTAATGCAGGATATTCGGTCGGCCATATCCAATGCTTCGTGGGCCGCGCTCGAAGACAAATATGAGGATGCGTAAGAAATGATTCTAACGACTGCCCTGGCGGCATTTGCAATGAGCGCGGACTATATCGAGGTCGACGTCTTGGTTTTGAATTTCGATCCCATCGTTGATAAGATGCCGCTGCATGAATACGGAAAATGGAACGACCCGCACAAGCTGGCCGACGAATACATCAACGATATAAAAGGAGCGAGGCTGGGTTTTATTCGATATCGGATCAAAGAGTGGCGCGACATAGATGCCTTCCCCGAAAAAACTGACGGTTATGTTTATACCGCGGAATCCTATAAAGAGTCCAAAGAGCAAAACACATGGCATCAGCCGGACGGCATGGATTACCCTAAAATGCTGGCCGAATACAACGTGGTTCCCGATATGGATAATCACAAATTCGACGAATTGTGGGTCTTTGGCGCGCCCTATATGGGATTTTGGGAGTCTGCCATGGCCGGGCCGGGCGCTTTTGAAATCAATGGCGGCGTTTACGACAAAGTCAAGTCCAAGCAGCCGTTTGCGATTATGGGCTTCAATTATGAGCGCGGCGTAGCCGAGATGGTGCACGACCTTTGCCACCGGACTGAGGCGACGATGTCGCGGATTTACGGTGGGTGGGAGGTCGACAAGCTCTCAACGCCCTGGGCAAGGTTTGCCGCGAATTTCGCGCAGTCGAACGGCGTTGCGGCCGTCGGGACGTGCCACTGGCCACCCAACGCTGAAAAGGATTATGATTACGCGAATCCGCGCAAAGTCTCCAGCAGCGCAGACGATTGGCTCGCGTATCCGAATCTGACAGGAGCAAAAGAGATGGTTTCCTGTGAGACTTGGGGCGGCCCGGATTACCAAAGGAATTATCTAAAATGGTGGTTTTCACGCCTGCCCAAGGCAAGCGGAACATCCAAGGACGGCCGGCAGAACAATTGGTGGAAATATGTGTTTGACTTCAACGGCTACAATGATCGCGGGATGGCTAAGAATTCGGGGAGCGCAATAATAAGACGACACACCGATCGAGCGGTCAAATAGTCGGGAATGGAGTGGCTGTGGAATTGGGACCATGCCGTCCAATTTAGACTCAATCATGCGCCACATTCGGAATTCTTCGATGGGCTGTTCCGATTGGTTACTTATCTCGGATTGGATCAAGTCCTAATTCCGATCATTCTCGCTCTGATCTTGACGAAATCGACGCGGAGCACCGGATTTACTTGCTTCGTCGCTTATGCAATTGCGGGAATTTCTTCGATAATCCTAAAGCGGCTGGCGCCGAGGCTGCGTCCCGGGAACTGGCCCGATACGCTGGTCGCACCTGACGAGCGGATTTTCCACAACAGCTTTCCGAGCGGGCACACGGTCATCGCGTTCGCCGCGGCACTTGCGTTTGTCTTGAGCTACCGGGGTTCGCATTGGAAGAAATGGTCGGCGGTCGCTCTGATGCTCGCCTGCGCAGTAGGATTTTCGCGGATCTACCGAGGCGTCCATTGGCCCACCGACGTGCTCGCCTCCATCGCAGTCGGCTTCCTGGCGGCGCTGTCGGCAAATGCGATTATCCGGCGGCGTCTGGCGGGAGCGGCGCGGCCACGTCCATCAAAAGAGCCTGCATAAGGTCCACCCGTAGGACGATTCCCGCGAGCCGGCCATCGCTAACGATCGGAAGCAGGGAATGCCCTTGGGTCAGCATCAGGTGCAAAGCTTCGGACACTTCCAAATCCGGCTGCGCCACGGCGGGGTGCCGCGTTGCAAAATCGATCGCCTTGGCCGTTCCGAGGCCCGTGACGTCGCCTTTTTGGCTAATGGCGCGGGCAAGGTCGCCTTCGGTAAGGACCGCGACGGGCTTCTTGTCCACATCCACCACAACGAGAGCTGGGAACTGGTAGATGTCCATTTTGTCGACGGCATCCCGAAAGGTGGAATCCAGGCGGAGGCTCGGGATATGCACGTGCATGACTTCGCTCAGCGTCATGGTTTCAACGATACTCGTTTTATGGGAAAGGCCCCCGCGTGGGGGGGCCGGGAAAATGGAGCGGGAAACGAGATTCGAACTCGCGACCCTCTCGTTGGCAACGAGATGCTCTACCACTGAGCTATTCCCGCGTGAACTCGAAATATACCCTAAGAAGCCTGATCGTTGAGCTTAATATAGGCAACAAGCTCGTCGGCTTGGCCGAAGGCAAGGCCGGTGCACGTGTCCGCGCAGCCGTAGTAGATCGCGAGCTTGCCGCCTGCCGAATCGGCGAGCGCCGCGCAGGGGAATACTACGTTCGGGACGTCGCCGACTTGCTCGTAGAGCTCCCTCGGATTGAGGAGGTACGAGGCCGACCGGCTTATCACGCGCCAAGGCTCGTCGATGTCGAGAAGGGCAGCGCCGAAATGGTAAACGAATCCGCTGCAGGACGTAAGCACGCCGTGATAAAACAAGAGCCAGCCTTCGCTCGTTTCGATAGGCGGCGGGCCGGCACCGATTTTCGTTGATTCCCACGGCTGAAAGGGGCTCATGACGTGGCGGTGCTTCCCCCAATGAATGAGATCAGGGCTTTCGCTGAGAAAAATGTCGCCAAAAGGTGTATGCCCGCCATCGCTCGGCCTGCTGAGAATCATGTATTTTTCGTTTATTTTTCGAGGAAATAGAACGCCGTTTCGGTTGCACGGCAACAGCGCGTTCTCGATCATCGTGAAATCGCGAAAATCGTTTGTGTACCCGATTCCGATCGAGGGTCCGTGAAAGCCGTTGCACCAGGTGATGTAATATCGATCATCGATCCAGCAGACTCGAGGATCGTAGCCATATTCGGGCGCTTCGACGCCTAACGGCAATTTCCACGAAATCGGCAGCGGGTCGATATTCCATCGGATTCCATCTTGGCTGATGCCCGAATGCAGCCGCATCGCCCTCGTTCTGTCGTCGCACCTAAATACTCCTGCAAATCCGGTGCCGAAGGGAACGACGGCGCTATTAAAAATGCTATTGGAATTCGCCAGCGCATCGCGACGAATTATGGGGTTTTGAGAAAAGCGCCAAACAGGATCGCTATTGCCCGCCGACCGCGATTCCCAAGGAATATTGGGAAGCGCTGGGCCGACAATTCGCATTGTTATGGACTGTGGCTTCGCCGTCCCGAACGAAGAAAATCGTCGGGACGGCGGCGAACTAGAATTTCGCGGAAGTCGTCATGCTCACGACAACCGGCAGCGTCGGAGTTTGCGCTCCTCCGCCTGCGCCTTCCACGCTTCCCTTGCGGATTTGGTAGAAAGTGTTCCAGACGAAGTCCAGAATCGTAATGCGGTTATCCCGCGTTTGCGCGAGGACATCGCTCATCGCATGGGCATAAACGCCATAGGGCTTGCCGTCCGCGATCAATGTATAAGCTTTTTCGCCGGGGGCCGTGCCTTCCATTTGAGCGACGCGGCCGAGTTCGGGAACCTCGCGTCCGAAGTAGCCGCCCTCCGTGTCCATGCTCCGATCCACTTGGTAAAAGGCAAAAATCGACGTGCCTTTCGAAATAAACGGCTGGTACAGCGAAAGTTTTGCAATCATGCTGCCAACCGACTCGCTGGAATCGCTGCCGGAGAGGTAGTCCTTGCCCGAAGCCGGATCCGAGACCCCTTTGCCGGAATAGAAAATGAAGGCGGTGCCGGAATCCGGCATTTTGTCGGCAAGAGCCGACGCAGCAGCCGAAATCTCGGCGGCAGTCGGAGATTTGAGCACCACGATATTGCCTTCCGGGTACCCAGCATTTTTTACCAGCGAATCTTTTAGCAGATCGACGTCGTTTGCGGAATGGTCACCGTCGACGCCGATGAGGAGCGCAAACTTAAAATCGAGAGGCGGAACGAGTCCTGTAGGCGTGCCAATTCCGACCGTCGGCAGCTGTCCGGGCTGCGGGCCTCCTGCTCGCGGATCGCCGCCGGAGACGCC
>DASSBY010000186.1:0-10927 GCA_035698285.1 Fimbriimonadales bacterium
AGAGAATTTCGGAATTCGGCCTGCTGCAGGCGCTTGGATTTAGCAGACGGTATTTGGTGAAACGGGCGTTCTCAGAGGCGGTTCTATTTGTAATCGGCGGCTGGCTGTTAGGGGTTTTGGCGGTATTCGGGCTGCTATCGCTTGTCCGCTCGCTCTTGATGTATCCGCGTGCGTACGCGCTCGACCCCTACGATTCTCTCGCCTATTCCTACACTTTGGCGGTTCCGGTCGTAATTCTTGCAGGGGCGGCTCTCACCGTTTGGTCGAGGTTTAGAAAATTCGATCCGATCGCCGTTGTGGAGCGGAGAATCGTTTGATCGAAGCAAAGCGCGCGAGCTTGGTTTACCAAGATCACGGCAGGGAGGTCTTCGCATGTCGGGATGTCGACCTGCAGCTCGAGGACGACAAATTCTTCGGCGTTCTCGGCCCGAGCGGAAGCGGAAAGTCGTCACTTCTTTACTTGCTCAGCGGACTAAAGATGCCAACCTCCGGCGAAGTTGCATATCGCGGAGAACCTTATGCACATATGGCCGAACGCTCGCGCGGAGAATTGCGCCTAAGCAAGTTCGGTTTCGTCTTCCAGCATCCTTTCTTGATCGGATATCTCACCGCTTTGGAAAATGTATTGCTTGTGGGTTCGAATGACGGAGAAGAGCGGGCGAAGGACCTTTTTAGCAGGATGGGATTAGCGGAAAAAGCGCATCGAATGCCGGCCGAACTGTCGGGCGGCGAAAAACAGAGGGTCTGTGTCGCTCGAGCCTTATTATCCGAGCCCGAAATTATTTTCGCGGATGAGCCCACAGCTTCGCTCGATCACGCCAGCGGCGAGACTGTGATCGATTTATTAAACACTTTTCGGAAGGGGGCGCTGGTTGTGGTCAGCCATGACCTGTCCATGCTTCGCCATGCGGACAAAATTTATCGCATGGAAGATGGTCGCCTAGCGCAAGTTAATCAAAAAAGATCTTCATCTGGAAGGAGTTCGATCTCGGACGTGCACTGAGGGCATCGAGTTGCCCTGGTTGAGATCATGCTCATACAATATGGGCACTGGCGTGTCGCGGGCGCATACTTCACTTCCAGGCTGTCGCGCAGCTTGTTCATTCCCTTGACCAACAGAAAAACGGCGAACGAGACGATCAGGAACGAGACGAAGGCGTTAATAGCTAGGCCGTAATTTATCGTAACCGCGCCGGCGTTTTTTGCCGCGGCGACGGTCGGATAGGGTCCGGGCGGGCTTCCTTGGCGAAGAACGACGAACAGGGCGGCGAAATCGACTTTGCCTACGAGAAGGCCCAACGGAGGCATGATGACGTCGTTCACAAGGGCGTTCACGACGGTCGTGAATGCCGCGCCTACGATAACGCCGACGACCAAATCGATCATGTTGCCGCGGACGGCGAACGCCTTGAATTCGCTAAGAATGGACATACTCGACTGGTATCATTCCTTTTTGGAGATGAAGTTTTCAACAAAAGTCATTCGCCTGGGACAGGAGCCACAGCCCCCGTTCCGCCCGATGATGCCGCCTCTTTACCAGAGCGCCACGTTCCAGTGGGAAGACCTCGATACGCCTCCACCCTTCGACTATACGCGTGCCGGGAATCCTACGCGGGCGGCATTGGAGGAAGTCTACGCGGGGCTGGAAAATGGGACGCGGGCGCTCGCTTTGTCGACAGGCATGGCGGCTGTTGCGACGGTTTGCTCGCTGCTTAAGACCGGCGATCATGTGATCGGACCGCGCGATATTTACGGTGGGACTTTTCGGTATTTCCAAAAGTATCTCGGCAATATGGGCATTTCGGTCGGCTACTTCGATCCGACGTCCGTAAAATCGCTGGAAGAAGCCGTTACTGCGAAGACGAAATTGATCTGGCTTGAAACGCCGACGAATCCGACACTGAAGATTTGTGACATAAAGGCGAGCACGGACATTGCGAAATCTTGCGGCGCTTGGAGCGCGCTGGATAATACATTCGCATCCCCCTACTTGCAAAATCCGCTTGATTTAGGATGCGATATCGCGATGCATTCGGCGACAAAGTACTTGAACGGTCACAGCGATGTTGTCGGCGGGGCCCTTATGTGGAAAGATGAATCTCTCACGGAGCCGCTCTTGCTTTATGCAAAGAGCGCTGGAAATACGCAGAGTCCGTTCGATTGCTGGCTCACGCTTCGCGGAGTAAAAACGCTGCCCCTCCGCATGGAACGGCACATGCAAAACGCGAAGCAAGTTGCGGAGTTTCTCTCTAAGCATCCGAAGGTCTCGAAAGTTCATTATCCCGGCTTGAGTTCGCATCCGCAGCACGAGGTGGCGGCGAAACAGATGCGAGGCTTCGGCGGAATGGTCTCAGTCGAACTGGCCGGAGGGGCCGAGGCCGCCAAGCGCGTCGCACGATCGACGCGAGTGTTTTTGCTTGGCGAATCTCTCGGCGGCGTGGAGTCGCTGATTTGCTGGCCGCCTGTCATGTCGCATGCGGCTATGTCGGAAGAGGAGCGGCTCGCGATCGATATCCCGCCGTCGCTTTTGCGCCTGAGTGTGGGAATAGAAGCTGTGGAAGATTTGCTGGAGGATCTCGACTGCGCTCTTGCTAAGGCTTAGGCATTGGCGTGCTCCGCAAGAAGTTTGGCTTGTTCAAACGAGATTAGCGACGCGATCATTTCTTGCAGATCGCCGTCGAGCACTCCGTTCAGATTGTGGGTCGTAAAATTGATTCGGTGATCCGTTACGCGGCTTTGCGGAAAATTATATGTGCGAATTTTCTCGCTGCGGTCGCCGCTTCCGATAGACCTTCGCGCCTTGGATTGAGCCCGATTTTGTTCTTCTTGCTGCCGCTCGAAAATTTTCGCCCGCAGCACGCGCATGGCCTTTTCCCTGTTTTGGATTTGGCTGCGCTCGTCTTGGCAGGAGACAATAATCCCGGTTGGCTTATGCTTTATGCGCACCGCTGATTCGGTCTTATTAACGTGCTGTCCGCCGGCGCCGCTGGATCGGAATGTGTCGATTTCGAGGTCTTCAGGACGGATATTTACTTCGACGTCCTCAGCTTCCGGCAGGACCAGCACGCTGGCCGCGCTGGTGTGGATTCGCCCCGAGGCTTCCGTTTTCGGAACGCGCTGCACGCGGTGGACGCCACTTTCATGCTTTAGCTGTGAGAAGGCGCCGTGCCCATCGATGGAAAAAGTCGCGCTCGATATGCCTCCGATTCCCGTTTCCTCGAGGTCGATGACCTCATATTTCCAGCCGCGCCGCTCAGCGTAGCGCGTATACATTCGGAAGAGCTCGCCGGCGAAGAGAGCGGCCTCTTCGCCCCCGGCGCCCTGAGTGACTTCAATAATGACGCTTTTCTCGTCGTTGGGATCCTTGGGGAGAAGCATGACGCGCAGTTCTTCTTCGACGGCTTGCAGCCGCTCCTTGACCGCGCCGATTTCGTCCTGCGCCGCCTCGCGCATGTCGGGATCGGACAGGAGCTCTTCGGCGCCGGCGAGTTCCTCCTTCGCACGCTGCCAACCTCGAAAGGCGCTCACGTAGGGTTCAAGCTCGGCAGTCAGTTTCCCAAGCTTTTGCAACTGTGCAATATCGCTGGTTATCGCAGGGTTTTGAAGGTCTTTCTGTACTTTTTCGTACCGCTCTTCGATCTCGCGCAGTTTGTCGAACATCCGCTCAAAAGTATACTTTAGGCAGATGGACCCGGTCGCAGTCTATATTCACACGCCGTTTTGCCCTTCGAAATGCGGCTACTGCGACTTCAACAGTTATGCTATGGAGGGCGAGATTATCGACCGGACCGTCGCCGCGACCGTGGAGGAAATCGAGCGCGGACGACATCGCGGCCGTGCTGCGAAGACGATATTTTTCGGCGGCGGTACGCCGACGTTTTTGCGAACGGACCAGCTGCTGAGAATTTTCACGGCAGTCGTCGAAGCCCATCCGCCGGTGGACGATTGCGAGATCACAAGTGAGGCGAACCCCGGTACCGCCGACGCGGACAAGTTCACGGCGATGCGGAATGCCGGCTTCAACCGGCTATCGCTGGGAGCGCAGAGCTTCAAGGCGGCGGACCTGCTGAGGCTGGGCAGGGTTCATGGACCAAGCGAAATCGGCGAGGCCGTTGCCAAGGCTCGCGATGCCGGATTTGAAAACGTCAGCGTGGACCTGATGTTCGCGTTGCCTGGTCAGGCCATGACGGCTTGGGACGAGAATTTGAAGGCTGCGTTCGCCCTGGGCACCGAACACCTTTCGCTGTATTGTCTAACTATTGAGCCGAATACTGCCTTTTACAAGCAGAACTTGCGCGGCCAACTGGACTTGCCTGATGCCGATGCCCAAACGCGGATGTACGATCGCGCCGTCTCGGCTGCGGCGGGCGCTGGCCTTCGGCAGTACGAGATCAGCAATTTCGCAAGGCCACGGTTTGAATGCCGGCACAACCTTTGCTATTGGCACAATGAAGACTACATCGGCTACGGGCCTGGGGCGGTCGAGAAAGTGGCGGGACGTCGTCGCACCAACATCAAACATCCCGCCAGGTACTGCGATGCCGTCGAAAACGGGAAAGACTTGGCGTGCGAGTCGGAAAGCTTGGATGCCAGGACACGCTCGACTGAGCGCATCATGCTTGGGCTGCGGTTGAACGAGGGAATGCCGGCCGCCGGACTCCGCGAAGAAGCGCTCCAGAGCCTTTACGACAAAGGCTGGCTGGAGCGTGAAGGCGAAAGAATTCGGTTAACGCGGAGCGGGCGGCATTATTGCAACCAAGCGATCGTTGCGCTCATTTAGCTTCGACCGGTTCGAGGCCGATAACGAAGTCGCCTAAGCCCTTGCTCATTTTTGTGGGTTTTTCGACTTGCGCCGTTATGACCGTGATGCCTTGCTTGCCGGTGCGCCTTTTGATCCTGTAATTGATCCCCTGGCGATACATAACATGGCCGTTTCCAGCCAGTACGACGAAGACTGTCTTGTCGGTAACGGAAGTTTTCGCCAAATATTTAATTGCCGAATCGGCCATCGCTTCGTCCCATAAAACTTGCGCTTCGTAAATGTGCGACGAATCGGTCATTGGATGGCCGCCCATCAGCGCTGTAAATATCTTCTTGTGTTCGGCATTCCCCAGAAAGAGCGGCGGCACCTCCGCCTTCGCTTCCGCAGAAAGACTATCGTAGCCCTTTTGGCCGACCGTTCGAACCCAGTCACGGGGGATATTCAGCGCGACCAGCCGCAAACTATTGTTCCTTACCGTTTCGAAAATGGGCCGGTAAAGGGCGAAGTCGAAGCCCCATTGCCCTTTCCAGTCCGACTTAGCAAGAAAGTCTTCTTCGGAAAGGTAGCCGATAGACCACATATCCAAGAACGGCTGCATCGGCCTTTGATACATTTCAAGGCCAACGATCACGTTCCGTCCATCGTTAATTAGGCCGCGAATAACGGCGTCCTGCCATTTGTGTGCCTCCGGGCTGGTGTGATCTTCGCCGACGAACACAAACCGCTTGCCGCGCGCCGCCTCGACGATATTGTCGACGGAAACGAACCGGCCGGATCGCGTCTCGGTAATCATTTCTTGTCGAACCTCGATCGCGCCCTTGGAACCGATATCGAGGTTCATAGGATCGACTTGGACTTGCGATAAGAGACCTATCATGATGAGTTATGCGTGTGATGAAGCGGTGAATTTCATTCCCAAGAGGGACCGAATTTGAAGAATTGTAAAACCGATAAGAATAGCTCCCATAACCCAAGCGGCGGCCGTGGCGTAGCCGAATTTCAGGAACATAAAAGCATTTTGCCATACTTCGAGGCCCAGAGTGTGGGTTGCGTAGAGGGGTCCGCCGCCCGTCATGATAAAGATTTGCTCCATGGCTTTAAATCCGCCAATGAACGCTCCGAGCAGGTTGATCAGGATAAGCGGCTTGAGGGCAGGGAAAACGATGTAGCGCACCTTGTGAAACCAGCTGGCGCCGTCGAGATCCGCCGCTTCGTATCGCTCTTCAGGGACGTTTTTCATCGCCGCCAAATACAAAATGCTGCCTGGCCCGGCGCCGGCCCATATTCCCGGGATCACCACCGCCAGCATGGCTAGCTTGGGGTCGCCCAGCCAGTCGTGCGCGAGCGCAAAGGGACCAATGGCCGTATGGAAGAGGGCGTTGAACTGATCGATACACCAGTTTGCCGCCCCGAAAACGGGCGCAAGGACTTGATTCAGAAAGCCCGTATCCGATTTGTCATAAAAAAGCCGCCACATAAACGCGATGACCAGGCCGCTCGTCATCGCGGGCAGATAAAAAATCGTCCGAAACAAGACTTTGAACCGAGGGATCTCGTTTAGCGCCAGCGCCAAAATAAAGGGGATAAAAAATCCTATGGCGATCGTGAGGCCTACGAACAAGAAGCTATTGACCAGGCCCTTCCAAAACGTCGCCTGCGTAAACACTTCTATGAAATTGTCGAGGCCGACGTAGTGCGGCGGCTTCATGATGCGATAATCTTCGAACGCTATGACCAGGCCGCGGAACAGCGGATAATATGCCCAAACTAGTAGGCTCAGAGCAGCGGGAGCGAGAAAAAGAAGAGCGAGGCGCGCAAAGCGGTTCGCTTTCGCGCTCCCTCCCGAAATCGGCTCGCGCCTTTTTATCCATTGCCTAACTCCGAAAATGGCAACGCCAACCATAGAAGCGACCATGACAATAAGAATTCCGAGTGCAAACCCACGCCGGCGAGCCATTTCTTCCGGCGGCACGAATCCGAGAAGCTTCGCATCTATCGTTTTTGCCGCCGCCGCGAGAATTTCCTTCGCGGGGCGATCCGGCTCGATAAGGGCTTGCTGGATCGGCTCGTCGAGGAGTACGTAGAGCATTTGACAATTCCTGCCGTATGGCTCGGGGCGGCCGTTTTCAAACTGCTCTTTGCTTGCCTCGACTAGGAGCGGGTCGGCCTGCGCAGCGAGGTCGGGATAGCCGAATTTGGCGAGCAGTTCAGGCTGGACTAGGTTGCCGAGACCGTTTTCGACGTAGCTCTTCGTCGCGACGCGCGCGGCTTTCTCGCCGATGAAGAATTTTATGAATCGCCAGCAGGCATCGAGTTTCTTCGGGTCCGTTATCGAGGCGTTTATTGCCCACATTCCGGCGTTTATTTCGTTGGCGCGCCCCCCCGGACCTGCGGGCATTGCCGCGACTCCGATCAACGCTGGATTCGTGCGTGAGACGTGCATAAGCACATCGTTGGTGTAGTCGAACCACATGGCGCCCTTGCCCTCGTCGATATCGTCTCTCCAGCGCATCGAAAGCCCTGCCGCCGGCCCGATTTGCTTCCCTCCGCGCTCCCATTTAGCGAGGGTGAGCTTGCGAAAGAAGTCGAGCGCAATTGCTCCGGCTTCGGTATTAAACGTGCATTTCCATGCGCCCGAAGGCGTTGGCGCAACCGGCTCCCCGCCAGCCTGTCGCAGCAAGTTTATCCAATGCCACGCTTTGCCTTCGGGAGCGTTGTTGAAAAGAAATCCATATCGGTTCTTTGCGGGAACCGTCAGCTTTTTAGCGTAATCGTAAAATTCCTCCCAATTGCGCGGCGGCTTGGATGGGTCTAGGCCGGCTTCCCTAAAAAAATCAATCCGATAATAGAGCGCCATTCCGTATTGAATATAGGGAATACAATAATAATGGCCGTCGTAACTAGATAGAACGTTGCGTATTTTAGGTTTGATTCTTTGGAGGGTGTCCGGGTCGCGAGCGATAAGGTCGTCGAGCGGTCGGCAGAATCCTTGCTCGATATAATTCGTCATCTGCCGGAAATTCACATAGAAAACATCCGGAGCCGTGTCGCTCGCCATGCTCATAAGGAAAGGAGCGTCAGGTTGATTTCCGGCCACCTGCAGTCCGGCAGCGTTGACGACACGGACGTCAGGGTTTTGGCGGTGAAACTCGTCGAAAATCGCACGGCGAGCCATGCTCCCCGGGTCGGCGGCGTCCTTCGGAGGGATGCCCCAGCTTGGATGCGCGATCATGCGAACGGTGATCACGTCGGCCGCGACCCCGGGCAGGGCGCAAATGAGGGCCGCGAAGAAGAGGAGCCAGCGCATCGGCACTATTGTAGCGCGGCGGTACACTCTGATTCGACGGATGAATCCACACCAAGAGATCGAGATTCTCATTCGCGCCAAGTACCCCATGCTCTATGTCGTAACGTGGGAGGAGCGTCGGGTCGGCCTGACGGTCGACGAGATCGCCACAAGGCTGAACCGGAAGGTATTTTCCTGGTCGCTTACACAGGGAGTCAAGCCGGAGATCCAATACGTCCGCCGCGATTATAGCGAGCCGAAGCTCACGGCCGACCTCGAGGCGCTGATGGATATCCTAAGCGGACCGGAGGGAGCGATCTTCCATTTGAAGGATTTTCATCCGTTCATGAACGATGCCAAAGTGATCCGCGTGTTGCGTGACCTTTCCTACAAGCTCCGGCAGCGTTCTCAATGCATCGTTTTTACGGCGCCCGTGCTGAAACTTCCGGTGGAATTGGAAAAGGAAATTACGGTGGTAGATTTCCCGCCGCCCGGCGCGGAAGAAATCACGGGCGTTTTGGACGCTTTGATTATCGGCGTAAAGAACACGCCTGGCGTGGAAGTCAATCTTACCGAGGCGCAGCGAGAGGCTTTGATCAAGGCGTGCCAAGGGTTGACGCTGGACGAAGTAGAGTCTGTCTTTGCGCGTAGTATCGTCGAGAAGAAGACGCTCGACATCGATGTCGTTTTAGAGGAAAAGAAACAAATTGTTCGCAAATCGGGAGTGCTCGAATATTATCCCGCCAGCGAGAGCATGCAGGACGTCGGCGGCATGGAATATCTTAAAGAATGGCTTCGGAAACGAACGCAGTCTTTCTCAGATAAAGCCGGCGAATTCGGGCTTCCTCCGCCGAAGGGGGTCCTGTTGCTCGGCGTGCAAGGATGCGGGAAATCGCTCATCGCCAAGGCCATCGCGAGCCATTGGGCGCTGCCGATGCTCAGAATGGATGTCGGCAAAATCTTCGGCTCTCTCGTAGGGCAGAGCGAGGAAAACGTGCGTCGCGCGATTCAGGTCGCCGAGAGCGTCGCGCCTTGCGTCCTGTGGGCAGACGAGTTGGAAAAGGGATTCGCCGGCGTTCAGGGCAGCGGCTTTGGCGATAGTGGGACGACGGCGCGCGTATTCGCGACTTTTATCACGTGGATGCAGGAGAAAACCTCACCGGTGTTTCTGGTTGCCACCGCCAACGACGTTTCGCAATTGCCGCCTGAGCTTTTGAGAAAGGGACGGTTTGATGAGATTTTCTTCATCGACTTGCCCGACCATGCGGAACGCGTAGACATTTTCTCTATCCACCTTAGAAAGCGAAAGCGGGATCCGAGCAAATTTGAACTCAATGGTCTGGCGGATGCGACGCGAGGTTTTTCGGGTGCGGAAATCGAGCAGGCCGTACTCGGCGCCCTATTTGCCGCCTTCGATCAAAACCGAGATATAACTCAAGATGACATTCTCGCAGAAGTTAAATCCGTGGTTCCGCTTAGCGTCATGATGCGTGAAGACATCGAGGCGCTGCGAACTTGGGCGAGGCTGAGAACGAGACCTGCCAGCAAAAATGACGATGAGCCCTCAGCGAAGGCGCCGGTAGCGTAAGAACATTTCGTCGCGCCAGCGGTGGCTTTCCAACAACTCGTATTTTTGCACGAGTTCTCGAGGAAGCGGATCGCCGTCAGCGTATGTAGGAACATCTTTTCCTAACTTAATTTTTGGAGCAAGTGTCAGAAAGAGTTCGTCGGCAAGCTCTTCTTCAAGAAGCTGAGCATTGATATCGCTGCCTCCTTCGCAGAGCAGGCGATGCACACCGAATTCATCGACCAGTCTCCGGAGGACGTCGGTCCAATCGACTTTGGTCTCTCCGGACCTCATGATGCGGACGCCCTCGGGTAATTCCGGAAGCTTCGCAGAATTCGGGCATATAATGCCCGCCATTTCCGGTGCGTCGGTGAAAAATCGGCTTTCCGCAAGCACCTTCCCTGAACGTGTGGCCACGAAGCGCTGAAGATTCCTCGGGTACCAAATGTTTGCGCTGCTTCTTTGCGCGCCAGCCCCGATGAGAACGGCGTCTGCAGCGGACTGGATTCTGCGCATCATTAGGTGATCCGTTTTGCTTCCCAAATCTTCGACGGGTTCGCCACGGTTACCTGTGATGATTTTCCCGTCGATCGTCGCCACCATATTGATAAAGAGATAGGGCCGGTCCGCCGTGCCGCGCGGCATCGCTATGGCTTGATAAAACGGGGCTTCGTCTGCTGCTGCGCCGAGTGCGGACCTGAGGACCGTCCAAGGCTGTTCCGCATAAGGCTTGCCGCCGATCCAAAAGGTCGGAACGTTGTAAACGCCGCGGTCGTGGGCTTGAAAGGGCTTGATTTGCGCGGCAAAACGCTTAGCCTCAATTGCCTGGAGCATCTCCGAAATATCCGGAACAATGTTTTTCGCGAGTCTCGTCAAAACTTCGACATCTGAAATATCATCCCCGTGCCGCCAAAATGCGTAATAAATATTTTCGACCAGCCTTTCGTGATCGCATCGGCCCTTGGCGAATTCTACGCATTCATGCGCTGCGTGCGTGTCGACCCGCTTGCGCCTGACCTCTTCCATGCCGGCCGCTGCGAAAGCGAGTGAAATCCGAGTGGGAGTAGGGGGCGCGCCCTTCGGCGCTGGCAGCGGGGCCTCGACTATGGCTTCGAACCCCGCCGGATAGAGTTCGTAGGCGAGCCACTCGATCTCTGCAGCGAACTCCTGGCGCATTCGCTTCGCCTGGAAGAGTCCGATCCAGCACCATTCGCAAATAAAGTCGTGTGCGACGCGAACGATCATTTAGGGATTATGGCGGCAACGGACTTCGCTGCGAAAGGCTGACGCGTGCGGCGCAGTCATGATCTAC
>DASSBY010000187.1:0-6721 GCA_035698285.1 Fimbriimonadales bacterium
CTGGTGCTCTTCTTCGGCAAATCGCTAAAGGCGCTAGCGTAAAGGTAGCATTCGGCGATGGGGAAATCGAAAAGACGGTCGCGCTCGCTGCGGGCAAGGCGCGAACTCACGCCCGGACTTCCACCTGGAACGCTCGTCGCCGATCCCGTCGCCAGTCCGCCAGTCATCGAAGCCATCCGCTACGGATCCGAGGGAGTCGAGGAATTTGGCAGCGTCGAACCCATGTCGCTTTCCCGCCTGCGAGACGAAAGGTCGGTTTTATGGGTGGACGTGCGCGGCCTCGGCGACATAGGGATGATTCACCAGATCGGCGAAGTTTTCTCGCTGCATCCGTTGGCGCTTGAAGACATCGTCAACGCGCACCAGCGGCCAAAAATTGAGCTTTACGAGGGCCACTATTTCATCGTCGTCCACGCCGTCGAATTCAATCAGCATCTCGAGGTCCATCAGCTCAGCATTTTCCTCGGCAAAGACTTCGTTCTCACTTTTTCCGACTCGAACATTCCATGCATGGCATTGCTCCGGGAGCGCCTCGCGAAGAAGCAGGATCGCATCTTCCAATTCGGTTCCGATTTTCTCGCCTACTCGGTCCTTGACACAGTCATCGATAATTATTTTCCGGTTCTGGAAAAACTTGGCGATCATATTTCCGATATTGAAGACATGGTGGTTTCCAATCCCAAGCCAGCAGCAATCGAGACCATTCACGGGATTCGACATGAGCTCCTTGATCTACGCCGCGTAATCTACCCTTTGCGTGACGCGCTCTACGCCCTATATAGGGATGAAAACAATCTCATTACGAGCGAAACTCTCCCTTATCTGCGCGACTGCCACGATCATGCCGTGCGGGTCATCGACCTATTGGAAACCTATCGCGAACTAGGTTCCGACCTCCAAGACGTCTATCTTTCCAGCGTCAGCAACCGCATAAACGAAGTCATGAAGGTCCTCACGATAATAACGACGATATTCATCCCTCTAACCTTTATCGTCGGTGTCTATGGGATGAACTTCGAAAACATGCCGGAGCTGCACGCAAAAAATGGGTATTTCGTGACACTTGGAGTAATGGCGGTGATAGCGATCGCGTTGATCATTTATTTCCGTAGACGCGGTTGGCTGGAGACGAACGATGATAAATCTCAGTAATTGTCGATCGCAGCGCTGAGTTTCTGGATCGTCGACTTTGCGTCGCCGAAAAGCATAACCGTATTCTGCATGGTGTAGAGCTCGTTGTCGATCCCAGCGTAGCCCGGATTCATGCTCCTTTTGCAAACGATACAAGTCTTCGCCTTGTCCACATCCAAAATCGGCATGCCGTAAATCGGACTAAGCTGGTCATATCTTGCCGCAGGATTAGTTACGTCGTTTGCGCCGATAACCAGGGCAATATCCGTCTCGGGGAATTCCGGATTTATGTCGTCGAGATCGTAAAGCTGGTCGTAAGGCACGTCGGCTTCCGCCAACAGCACGTTCATATGGCCGGGCATTCTCCCCGCGACAGGATGGATCGCGTACTTCACGCTGGAGCCGCGCGCCGCTAATTTGTCGGCGAATTCCTTCACCGCGTGCTGTGCCTGCGCCACCGCCATCCCGTAACCGGGAACGATGATCACGCTGTCGGCATTGGCGAAAACAATGGCAGCGTCGTCTATCGAATAGCTTCGAACCGCGGCTTTCGAATCCCGATCCGCCGCCAGAGCCGTTGCCTCCGCCCCGCCAAGCGCGCCGAAGATGACATGGTCCAAAGACCGGTTCATGGCCTTGCACATTTGCAAGGTAAGAATCAGCCCGCTCGCCCCAACGAGGCCGCCGCCGATAAGCAAAGCCGTGTTATTCAGCACGAATCCGGCAAGGGCCGCGGCGACGCCCGTGAACGAATTGAGCAAGGATATGACGACGGGCATATCCGCACCGCCGATGGGGAGCACCAAAAGCGCGCCTGTGGCAAGCGAAAGAATAAGTAGGAGGGCGAATATCCCCATACCACCCCCCGTCGCAATGACGTAAATCGCCAAAACGCAAACAAGGCTAAGAAGGGATAGGTTGAAAATTTTCTGCCCGGGGAACGAAATCGCCCCGCCGCGAAGCAATTCCTGCAATTTCCCGAAAGCTATAAGACTCCCTGAAAAGCTGATCGCCCCTATCATCGTGCTCAATATCATCGTTAGGAGCGCGCCGGTTCCGGGATGCAGCGTTTTGGAAAATTCGACGGTGGCAACCAGCGCCACTGCGCCGCCGCCCAGGCCATTGAATAGTGCCACCATCTGCGGCATCGCCGTCATCTGCACCTTGCGAGCCGAGCCCACGCCGACGACTGCGCCGATCGCCAAAGAAACAACGATCCAACCGATATTTCGAACTCCAATATCTGGCAGGAAAAACGTCGCCGCGATCGCGGCTGCCATTCCGATTACGGCCACGCCATTGCCGAACCTTGCCGTCTTCGGCGAGTTCATCAGCTTCAAGGACAGTACGAAGCAAATCGCGGTAAAAAGATATGCCGCGCCGATTCCTTCGCTCATCGCCTGTTCACCGGCTTCTTCTTGAACATTTCGAGCATGCGGTCCGTAACTACGAAACCCCCTACGACGTTGATCGTTCCGAAAATGACCGCGATAATTCCGATAATCGATTCCGCCGGCCCCTGCGCGCCAGAAAGCACGATAATCGCACCCACCAAGATGACGCCGTGGATGGCGTTTGTCGCCGACATTAGCGGAGTATGCAAAGTGGCTGGCACCTTCGAAATAACTTCAACGCCCACAAAGACCGCCAAAATAAAAATCGTGATCGTCGCTACGATATCCATTATCTTTCTCCCGCTTCTACGAGCTGCCTTGCTGCGTCGTTGGTGATTACGCCTCCGTTCGTTAGCATCGATTCCCGAATAATCTGATCTTCCAAATCGATCGCCAATTCGCCATTTTTCATTAGATTCGCTGTAAAAGCGGTTATATTCTTGGAGTACATCTGGCTCGCATGAACCGGCATCGTCCTTGCTAAGTCCATCGGGCCGATAATCGTTACGCCGTATTTTTCGACCATTTCGCCAGGAACCGTCGCCTCACAATTACCGCCAGTCGGCGCAGCCAAATCGACGATCACCGAAGATTTCGCCATCGTCTTCACCATTTCGTCCGTGACCAAAACCGGAGCGCGCCGTCCCGGGACCAAAGCCGTCGCGATGACGACGTCGGCCCGCAAAACCCGCTCACCGATAACCCGCGTTTCGTGGGCGTGCACGTCCTCGGAAACCTCCTTTGCGTAGCCGCCGGCGCCTTCTGCCTCTTCGGCGCTCAGGCCCAGGTCGATGAATTTCGCGCCCAAACTTAGGACCTGCTCTTTCACGGCCGGCCTCACATCGAACGCCTCCACCACGGCTCCGAGCCGCCGCGCCGTAGCGATAGCCTGAAGCCCTGCTACCCCGGCGCCGATAACGAGTACCCTCGCCGGGGCGATGCTTCCCGCAGCCGTCATGAGCATTGGGAAGAACTTCGGCAGCGCGTTTGCCGCCAGAACCACGCTCTTGTATCCCGCCAGCGTGCTCATAGAGGAAAGCGCGTCCATCGACTGAGCCCGGGAAATTCGCGGCAGCAGGTCCATCGCAAAACAAGTGACGCCTCGGCGAGCGAGCCCCCCTACGATCCCAGGATTTGCAGCCGGAAACACAAACGAAATCAATACCGAGCCTGGTCGCAAGCGTTCGACGAGTTCGCCGGAGCGATCCGCCGGCCCCAAAACCTGCAGCACGACTTCGGCCTGCGAAAGGTCACTGCCTTTGAAGACCGTTGCGCCAGCCGACTCGTATGCCGAATCCGACGAAGCCGCCTCGACGCCGGCGCCCGATTCAACGAGAACCTTCGCGCCCGCAGCGATTAGGCTCCGAACGCCGTCCGGTGTTAAGGCGACGCGAGTTTCTCCCGGCGCTGTTTCTTTGGGAACCGCAATGATCAAAGGCTGTCCTCCGTCTTCGAAAGTCGATGGTATAATACATCAGCGCCTCGGGGCGCTTTTTTCATTATGCCTACGCTGATCATCGTCGGTGCGCTTTGGGGAGACGAAGCCAAAGGCAAATTAGTAGACGTTCTGGCCCATAAAGCAAAGTGGACCGTTCGCTACAGTGGCGGCAACAACGCCGGCCACACGGTTCGCACCGGCGGCGAAACTTTCCACTTCCACCTCATCCCTTCGGGAATTCTGCATCCCGACTGCACATCCGTCCTTGGGGGCGGAATGGTGATCTGTCCCAAAGCCCTCCTCGAAGAGCTTCAGACTACGCGGAGCAAAGCGGCGAATCTCGGCGAACTCATGATCAGCGCATCCGCGCACGTGGTATTTCCCTACCACCGCCAGATAGACGCTTTGGAAGAGTCCCTTCGGGGCGATTCAAAGATCGGCACCACCAGCCGAGGAATCGGACCCGCCTATCAAGATAAGGCGGCTCGAACAGGAATCCGCATGGGCGAGTTTGTCGATCCGGCAAGATTCGGTCCCCGTCTCGCCGAAACCCTCGAATACAAGAACGCGCTTTTGAAGCTTCTCGGCGGAGAGTCGATCGACTACGATGAACTTTTCGATGAATATTGCGGATATGCGGCCCAGATCAAACCGTTCGTGGCGGACGTGGAAGTCAGAGTCAACAAGGCGATCCGCGAAGGCGAAAACGTCCTCTTCGAAGGCGCGCAAGGCGCTCTCCTCGACGTCGACCAGGGCACGTATCCCTACGTAACGAGCAGCCACCCTATCGCCGCCGGCGCATGTATCGGAACCGGACTGCCGCCCGGGAGCGTCGACAACGTCCTCGGCGTCTGCGTGGCTTACGCCACCCGAGTAGGCTCAGGCCCATTCCCCACCGAGCTCTTTGGTGATCTCGGCGAGCGAATCCGCGTTGCGGGGAACGAATACGGCACGACCACCGGACGGCCGCGCCGCTGTGGCTGGCTCGACCTCGTCGCTCTTCGCCACGCCTGCCGTATGAACGGCTTTACGAGCCTTGCCGTGACACGGCTCGACGTGCTGCAGGATTTCGACTCCGTCGGCTTGTGCACCGAATATGAAATCGACGGCGAAACGTACGATTGGATGCCATCGGATTCGTCAATTTTATCGAGAGCGCGCGCGGTATACAGCATGCTTCCCGCATGGAAGGGCGACATTGGCGGCGCGCGCCGGAAGGACGAGTTGCCCGACAATCTCCTAACATTCCTAAAAACGATCGAAGAGTTCACGGACAGGCCGGTGTCGATGCTGTCCATCGGTCCCAGCCGAGAGCAGACCATCGTCCTTCGTCCGGATCTCTGCTGGGCAAACTAGGTCCTGTAGTCCTGCCAAGTTAAATTATCCAGCCCGTCCACACCGGGTAAGGCGTCACAATACGGCTGTGTCCAGGCCGTTTTGGCGAATCACTCTCTTCGGCGGACTTCGCGTCTTTCACGACGGCGTTCAGTTGCCGCGGTTTGACACGCGTAAGGCTGCCGCGGTTTTCGCCTTCCTTTCACTAGATCCTGGCCGAGTAAGAGATCGCGGCGAACTCGCTGCAGCATTTTGGGGTGAAGACGAACCCGAGCTTAGCAGGACGAGCCTCCGGCAATCTCTTGCTTCGATGCGCCGCACTCTCGGCGATTCTACAGAAGACCCTGTCGTCAAGGCGGACCGAATTAGTGTTCATCTGGACGAGGGGCAGATCGAGGTCGATGCGTCGGAATTTAGCCGCCTCGTGAAGTTAGATGATGTCGATTCACTAATGCAGGCAACATCGCTCTACACCGGACCGTTGCTCCCCGAGTTCAGCGACGATCCATTTCCGACGGAGCGCATTCGATTCGCCGAAGCGGCCATCGCCGCGCACGAACGGCTGGCCACACTTCTCGCAGAACGCGGACACCACGAGAGAGGAATAAAAGCTGCGGAGGCCGCGGTTGCTCTGGACCCGCTGCGAGAATCTTCCGCCTCGCTACTCATAAAGATATTGAACCACGCGGGAAAAACCTCCGAGTCTGCCCGCGTCTACCACACCTTTGAAGAGCGCTTGCGCAAGCAACTCGGCTTGGCTCCGTCGGAGCGCTTCAAATCCTTAGCCACGAACCTGGCGAAGTCGAGTCGCCCGAGACCTGAACGGTCGTTCACATCAAACATAGCGGCTCCGCTAACACCGATGTTCGGCCGACGGGAAGAATTGGAGCGCGCATGCTCGATCCTTGCGCGCGATAACGAAGCTATCCGCGTACTTACTCTAACCGGCCCTGGGGGCATCGGAAAAACCAAGCTCGCTCGGGAAACGGCATGGAAACTCAGGGACGAATATGACGGTGCCGCCTGGTGGGTCCCTCTTGCGGACCTCGATGACCTCCCACCCATGGCCCGCAGGATTGCCGATGCGCTGGGAGTCACCACCGATCCGGGCGACGAGGCCCGCCGAATAGCGGGCTACATCGGCGAATATCCGGCGCTCCTCTTCTTGGACAACTTCGAGCAGCTGGTTCCCGAAGGCATCCCTTTGGTGCAATCATTGGCGGAATTATGCCCACGCCTCAAGGTCGTGGTCACCTCGAGAGAGCGGTTAGACATCGGATTCGACCATGAGCTTCCGCTCGCTCCGCTCTCGGCCCCCGATGCTAGCGACCCTGCCGATCGGATCGCCGAGATGCCTAGCGTGCAGCTATTTCTTGATCGCGCAAGTCAGGCGGGAGCTCCGCTCACGCTGACCGAGGGCACG
>DASSBY010000188.1:0-2914 GCA_035698285.1 Fimbriimonadales bacterium
TAGCTTCCTGGATCGGAAGTCTTCAAAGATTTGCGAGCAAAACTCCGGCGCTGAAGAAATAAGCGGCAGTTTGCCAGAGGGCGGCTTGCCGGATATTCCTCTAAGTTTCCGATAATGTCCAGTGTGCAATAGGAGGTCATGAGCACCTTAGCCATACCCAGAGTCTGTCTTAGCTCGGCCTTGTGCAGTAATAAGCCTCTTTGAACGATGGGCAAGCCCCATTGCGCCGGACCGTCGCGCAGGCATCGCCGAAGCAGTCGCAATGGAGTGGGCGGTCGCGGCGAGAATTATGGGTTTTGCTGTCAATTAATCATGTCCTCCTAAGTTCGCGATAATCGCGTGCAATAGAATAGCTTCGCAAAATCAAGTAGCGATCTAGAAACGAGGACCGCAACGTGAAAACCTCCAAGGAAACGGTCGGCGGATTTGCCGCAGCTTTTGATACTTTGGGTCTTTCGACGCAGCGAGTTGCATTACTCTGCAAAGTGAGATATAGTCGGAGCAAAGGTTCAAGCCATGAGTACAAATCCGTACGACGTTATCGTGGTCGGAGCCCGCTGCGCAGGTTCGCCGACCGCTATGCTCCTCGCCAAGAAGGGCTGGCGAGTCCTGCTGCTCGACCGAGCCACGTTCCCAAGCGACACCATCTCCACGCACCTTATCCACCCTCCCGGCGTCGATGCGCTAAAGCGTTGGGGGCTGTTGGATAAGGTGACAGCTACGGGATGCCCGCCGATCCATACCTATTCCTATGATTTCGGCGATTTCAAAATCGAGGGCCCTCCCGGCCCCGAGGAAAGCCCCATCTCCTATGCCCCGCGCAGGACCGTTCTCGACAAAATCCTAGTCGACGCCGCGCGCGAAGCTGGCGTCGAGGTTCGGGAATCCTTCACGGTAGATGATATTATCATCGAGGATGGAGCCGTTGTCGGCATTCGTGGCCATTCCCAGGGCGGTTCGGAGGTCGAAGAGCGAGCCACGGTCGTCGTCGGCGCGGATGGCCGGCAATCCCAAGTTGTCCGAGCCGTCCAGCCCGAGCAATACGAAGATCGCCCCCAACTGCTCGCAGCGTATTACACTTATTGGAGTGGGCTGCCGATGGACGGTGTCAACGAAGTTCATATCCTCCCATATCGCGGCTTCGCCGCTTGGCCCACGAACGACGATCTTACCCTCGTGATTGCAGGATGGCCCTATGCAGAATTCGAAGAGAACCGAAAGGATATCGAGGGCAATTACCATAATGTCCTATCGATGGTTCCGCAATTTGCCGAGAGGATTAAATCCGCCAAACAAGAAGAGCGATTTTTGGGAACGGCCGTGCCGAATTATTTTCGCAAACCGTTCGGAAAAGGTTGGGCGCTCGTCGGAGACGCAGGATACAACAAAGATTTTATTACAGCCTTCGGAATAACGGACGCATTTTCGCAATCGGAATTGTGCTCCGACGCCCTCGACCATTATTTGTCGGGGAGCGTCGAATACGACGAATCGATGGCCAAATACCAGTCGGCGCGGGACGAAGCCGCCATGCCTTATTATCATTTGACCTGCGACTTGGCAACCTTGAGTCCGCCGACGCCGGAAATTCAACAGGTCCTCGAGGCCGTCTCGCGCAATAAGGATTCAATGGCCGACTTCACGCGGATGAACGGTGCATGCCTCTCGCCCGCGCAATTTTTCTCCGAAGAAAACGTCGGCCGAGTTTTTGCGAACGCACATTGAAATTTATCCTGGAACTTCGCCAGCCTTCCGTGGGTTTCTTTGCAAAAGTGGCACCCCGGCATTGGCTTCTTATCGCGAGCGTCCCGCTGGTCCTGTGCGCGCTCATCGTTGTCTTCTCTCGAAGAAATGAGACGGTCGGACTGCACAAGAGCATCCGTATCGACGATTTTTCGTTCACCGTAGACCGAGTTCGCGAATTGCCTGATCGCCTATTAGCGGATATCACTATTCGAAACGAGGCAGCCCGCGTGAGTTTCGACTTCGACCCTTCGCTCATCGCGCTTTGCGATGAGCGAGGAGCGTTTTCCGTGGGGATGGCAGAGCGCGGTTCCGCAGCGAACCTCCACCTGACGGCGGGTGCTTCGGGCAGCGCCACGGTCAAGTTTCCTCCGCCTAACAAAGGCGTGCATGCCTACTTGCGGTGGTCGTTCGGCGGGGGCTTGGGCAGGCTCGCCGATGACGTTCTTTACGGAAGCAAGCGCGTGCGCATTCGCTAACTGCTGCTTAGGAAACGCTAAACAGTTTTCATCCACCCGCTGATGGCTTTGGACATCTCGACCGCCGCGTCGGTTCGGGTCCGTCCCGAAGACTTCGCAATGACATAACTGTGGTCCGCTCCTTCGACCCACCGCAAAGTCCATGTGGAAGGGTCGAGCGTTTTCATCACCCGCTCCATGGTCAGTCTGTCGCAAAACTCATCTCTGGTTCCGCTTAGCTGCAAGGTTGGAACGCGAATCGCGGGAAGGTGCGCATTGCGCAGCTTGTCCAATCGCCCGGGCGGATGCAGCGGGTAACCGAAAAGCAGCAGACCGTGCACTCCTTCATGCCCCTCCTCGGCGAGCAGCATCGACGCTGCTCGCCCGCCCATCGAGTGGCCACCGATGATAAGTCGCCGAGGCCGCAGCCGGTCTCTCACCGAATCGATAACTTCGCGATAGGTAGCTACTAGAACGGGCATCTTATCGGGGATCGCCCTGCCGACAACGCGGTAGCCGAAATTGAAGCGTGTCGGTCGAAGGCCGCCGGCCCGCGCTACGTCAGAAACCCAAAGCATCGTCCTGTGCTGCATGTGGCTCCCGGCGCCATGGGCTAGCAGAACTAAGTCCTGCCCCCCGCTCGCAGCGGCAACCGGGATCGGAGCAGACTCAGTCGTTATCGTCCAAGCTTCGTCCGGGTTCAACATAGAGGG
>DASSBY010000189.1:0-4503 GCA_035698285.1 Fimbriimonadales bacterium
CCGCGCTCGCCCAATGTGATCGTGGTTTATGCCGCCGACGTCATCGGCGGAAAGCTCGCGGCGGCGGATGAATCCGTGGAAGCGCGCATTTTTCCGCTGGATGAGCTGCCATGGCATGATCTTGCCTTCGACAGCACCAGAGACGCGCTCAACGACTACATCAAGTGTTATCTAAAGCCGTAGGCACAAAAACGCCCATCGCTTCGGCAAGACGATGGGCGAAAGATTGTTTTTAAATTGACGTTCTACGAAAGGTCGACGAGAACGTCGTTTTCTTCGACCTTTACTTCGTACTTTTGGGTCGGCAGACTGGGCAATAATTCGTTCTCGCCTGTGGTCACATTGTAGCGCCAGCCGTGCCAGGGGCAGATAACCGTCGTGCCATCGAGCTCGCCCTCGCCCAACGGCCCGCCGCGATGGCCGCATACGTCGTTGATGGCGTAGAACTTGCCGTCGACATTGAAAACGCCGACGGCTTTGCCGTCGATTTCGACGCTTTTGCCGCAGCCCGGCTTGACATCGCCCGCATTGCAAACTTTGACGAAATTCCCCATTCTTCGGTTCCTTTCCTGTTCCGCGCAAAAGTTCCGCTTACTATACGAACTTGAAGTCGGGATTCAAGAGGAGCGTACGAAAGGCAACGGCGCTACAGTGGCGCGGGAGCTGGATGGGCCGCTTCTGACCGAAACTTCGTCGCCCGGCGTCCAAGCGTCCTTGTTCAAATAGGCCAGCGCGATCGGTTGCTTCAATTGAGGCGAAACTACCGAGCTGGTGACCGCGCCTACGGGTTTGCCGGCTGCCTCGATGACGCTGCCTGGCGCAGCGGGTGTTTCCCCGTCGATCACCAAACCGCACAATCTCCTGTTGACATGGCCGCGCGAGCGGATGCGCTCGACGACTTCCTGGCCGAGGTAGCAGCCCTTGGTAAAACTCACGGCGTCGTCGAGGCCGACTTCGAGAAGCAGATTGTCTTCGGTGAAATCGCTGCCGTAGCGCGGGATACCGGCTTCCACCCGCAGGATGTCCTGCGCGTTTTCGCCGACCCAAGCAGCGGAGTAGGATTGGCCGGCGTCGGTCAGCTTGCGCGCGATCTTCGTGAACGCGGGTAAGGGAACGATCAAGTCGAATCCGGCTTCACCCGTATGGCTGTCGCAGACGACGCAAACGGCCGCCCCGTCGATGTCCACCATGGCGTGCTGGTTGAGTCGCGCGGGCAATTCGACGTTGGATGTCATGATTTGCCGCATGAGTCCTTCGGCTCGCGGTCCTTGGAGCGAAACCATGGCGTACTCCTGAGAACGATCGGCGATCTCGACTTCATCGGCGATTAAATAGCGGTTGAGATGGACGAGGACTTTTTCTCGTAGGTTTCCCCAAAAATCCAGATAAAACGAATTCATCGCGCAGAGCACGCGCACATCGGCGATCACCTTTCCTTGCTGGGTCAGTAGAGTCGCGTAGGCGCCGTCGAAAGGCTTGAGAACACGCAGATCGTTGGACAACATGCCCTGGAGAAACGACAAACGATCCGGTCCGGTGAACTGCAGCAAACCGCGGTGCGAGAGATCGATCAAACCCACAGCCGAGCGCACCGCCTGGTACTCTCCGGCGACATCGCCGAAATGCGCCGGCAAAAGCCAGCCGTCCTTCTCGACGAAGGCGGCGCCATTCGCTCGGTGCCATTCGCTTAAGGAAGATTGCTTCGCCATCGACAGAAATATAGCTTCTCAATGGCAGGATGACAACGCGGGAACCAGTGCCCGAAACTCACGCGGGATCGAAGATCCACGCGTAAAGCCGGCGCGCGTGTGGAAGACAACGGATTGATTGCCCGCTTGCCGCTGTGATAGAAACAGTCATACAAAACACAGGAGGTAATCCATGGCGAATCTTGAAGGGCAGAAGGCTCCCGAGTTTTCTTTGGCAGGGAGCGACGGAAAGAAGCATTCGCTCAGCGACTATGCTGGGAAAAACGTAGTGCTTTGGTTCTATCCGAAAGACGATACCCCTGGCTGAACCAAGGAAGCGTGCGGGTTCCGCGACGCTATTGAGCCAGTGACGAAAGCGAATACCGTAGTCGTAGGCGTAAGCCGAGACAGTATCGATTCCCACAATCAGTTTATCGCCAAATTCAATTTGCCCTTCGTGCTGCTCTCCGATCCGCAGGTCGAGACCATGAAGGCGTACGGCGCCTGGGGCCCGAGGCAGAATGCCCAGGGCGAAACCGTCGAAGGACCGATTCGCTCCACGGCATTGATCGGTCCCGATGGGACAGTTAAGAAGCATTGGATTCCGGTGGCGAACGCGGAAGCCCATCCGGCCGAAGTCTTGGAGTATTTGCAGAAGTAATTCTTCGATGGCGCCGGAAAACGGGCGAGCCGTTTCGCTCCGCCGGTCTTCCGGCGCCGTCCTTTCATCCTCCCCAGCGCGGCTCTTGCGCGCGTTTCCGCCAGGCATTTTTTGTTATGGGCAAAGTCAAGGCCGATCTCGATCTTCGCAAGCTCGAAATTTTTTACTGGGTCGCCGAGCTCAAAAGCTTTTCTCAAGCGGCGGAGCTGCTCTCCTTGCGGCAGCCGACCGTGAGCGCGCATGTGCAGGAATTGGAAGAGGCTTCGGCCGGCAAGCTGCTCTACCGCATCCACGGCCGCGTCAGCCTGACGCCGCTCGGCGAGCTGCTGATGGAACGGGCCAAGACGCTGCTCGCTTTCAAGCGCGAAATGCGCGCCGCCGTCGAGCAGTTTCACGGAACTTTGAGCGGCGAGCTTTGGGTCGGCGGCAGCAACATTCCCGGGGAATATTTACTGCCGCCGAAGCTCGGCGCCTTCACGAGGAAATTTCCCGCAGTCAAGCCGATCCTGCGCATCCGCGATTCCGCGGGGATCATCGACGATGTCCTCGACGGCAAAGTGGAGCTCGGCTTCGTCGGATCCAAGAGCAGTGATCCAAGATTGGCTTTCAAAAAACTTTGGGACGATGAAATGGTCCTCGCCGTGCCGAAGGGACATCCGTGGAGCCGGCGAAAATCCATCCAGTTGGCGGAGCTGCGCTCGGAAAAATTTATCTCGCGAGAGCACGGCTCGGGCACGCTCGAATCGTTTGTGCACCTAGTGGCCAAAGGACGCCGGTCGCTCAATACGCTCTTGAACATCTCCATGGAGCTCGGCAGCACCGAGGCGGTGAAAGCAGCGCTGCGCGGCGGATTCGGCATATCGATTTTGTCGCGCATTTCGATTCAACACGAGCTTGCCGGAGGGAGCCTCGTCGAAGTGCCGGTCCGGGGTTTGACCATGGAGCGCGATTTTTACGAGGTGTCGCACCGCCGCCGCCCGCTCCATCCGATCGCCCAGGCGTTTCGCGAATTCTTGAAACAACCTTGATTTTTTCGCATCCCGCAAAATATCGAAAACTTGCCGTATCCCCTTACATAGCCGCAACCTATGTAGTATATAGTTTTTATCAATTGCCTGCGGGGACGGTCTATGGCGCTTCCACTACAACGCAGAGTTCCCAGCAATATCGACGATCTGAGGGAAAATTTCACCGCTGCCTGGGCGCGCACGGATGAAATCTTCGCGCTCATTTCACCTAGTGAGTGGGCCGCGACCCCGATCGTTTGGCGCCATCCCTTTATTTTTTATGTCGGCCACTTGCCGGCATTTTCCTGGAACCAGATCTGCGGCGCCATTCTTCAGTGGAAGTCCTTTGATCCTTATTTCGACGATTTGTTTTGCCGCGGCATCGATCCGGATGTCGATACCGGCGAGTGCCATTGGCATCCGGACGTTCCGGAAGAGTGGCCAAATATGGCCGATACGCTCGCCTATCGGGACAACGTTCGCGGCGCGCTATTGGAGTCGTTGGAGGCGCTCGACCGCTGCGGCTCGACCGACGTCATGGCGCGGCGGGGGCGGGTTTTTCAAATGGTGCTGGAGCATGAATTCATGCACCAGGAAACGCTGCTATACATGCTGCAACAGTTGCCGCTGGGCAAACTCCGCCGTCCCAGGCCCCTGCCACAGTATTCGTTTCAAAGAGCGCCCGCTTCGCGGAGCGTGCTCATTCCTTCGGGCAGGGCGCGCCTGGGGGCGAAATTCAGCGAGGCGCTCTTCGGCTGGGATAACGAATTCGAGGAAATGTTCGTCGATGTGCCGTCGTTCCGCATGGATTCGCTTCCCGTCAGCAACGGCCAGTTCTTTGAGTTCGTGGACTCGGAAGCCTATGACCAGGAACGATATTGGCGCCCCGAGGATTGGCGCTGGAAGAATCTCGAGCGCAAGAAATCTCCCACGCTCTGGACCAAGCGGGACGCTGGGTGGTTTTACCGCGCCATGTTCGACCTGTTGCCCCTGGAGCAGGTCGCCGGCTGGCCCGTATACGTGAGTCTCGCCGAAGCGCGCGCCTATGCGAGCTGGGTCGGAAAGCGGCTTCCCACGGAAGCGGAATACCATCGCGCCGCATTTTATGGCCCCGATGGAAGCGAGTCGGAGTACCCGTGGGGCAACA
>DASSBY010000190.1:0-6484 GCA_035698285.1 Fimbriimonadales bacterium
GAGAGGGCCGCATCTTGCATCGGTTCCGCCCAGGCTGTGCCAAAATCCCCAACACACCGGCAAACGTCGGGAATCCATGGATAGGAGTAACAAATGAAACTTAAGACGATTTCGATCGCGGCGCTGGCCGCGCTTGGCGTAGGGGCGAGCGCGCAGTCCATCATGCCCACGCCTTTGGGAACAATGATCCGCTTCGGCATCTTCAAGCCCTCGAGCGGGGCCGGCGGGGCTTCGGGCGATTCTTGGTTCACGGGCGGCGTCGAGGTCGATGCGTTCAAGCTCGGCGTCGGGCCGCTGCGGTCGCGGATCACGTTTTCGGTGGACACCTACAGCAAGAGCGGCGCGTCGAGCGTTCCCATCCTGGCCAACTACGTGGCCCAGGTCGACCGGATTCGCTATTCGGCGGGCGCGGGGATCAGCATCGCCGATGTGCCGGATGCGGATTCGGGCGTGAGATTCGCCTACCAGATTTCGGCGGGGTACGACCTGCCTTGGGCGGGGCTGCCGCTTACAGCCGAGCTTCGGTTCTTCGGTGTTCAGGGCGTCGGGACGGCGCTGGACGGCTTCGCCCTTACGCTCGGATTTAGAATCTAAGGCGCAATCTACCGAACTCTGGCGCGGCTTGCTCGTAATATCTTGGGAGAAGCAAGATGGGTATTGCATCGGGAGTTTTGCGCCTGACGGGCGGCTTTGACGACGACGCCGGCCTGGTTCGCCGCTGCGTCGGCGGTGATCGGGACGCGTTCGGCAAGCTCGTCGACCGCTACAGCGCCCGCATCTTCGGCTACGTTTCGCGCAGCGTCTCCAATTTCGACGAAGCGCAGGACGTAGCTCAGGAAGTTTTCATCCGAGCCTTTCGCAGCCTTTCCAAGTTCGACGGACGTGCCTCCTTCGCCACATGGCTTTTCAAAATCGCCGCGAACTTATGCATCGACAAATCGCGCAAACGAAAGGGCGAGCCGCGAATCATGCCTCTTCTCGATGAAATCGCAGAAACGGACCGGCAAATCGACACTCGCTGGGACCCGGAGAGCCTCGCCATCGCCGGCGAGATGGAGCGGGCGGTGGAGACGTGCGTCGCACGGATGTCGGACAAGCTCCGAAGCGTGCTTCTGCTTCATGACCAGCAGTTTTTCGGCTACGAAGAGATCGCCGAGATTTTGGGTGTGCCCGTGGGGACGGTCAAGTCACGCCTTTACCTCGCTCGCGCAAGGATTCAGGAAACTATCGAAGAATATACAAACGGGGGAAACCGCAATGCATGACGACCTGACAACGAAGTTACGAGAGGAAGCCCGACTAACGCCAGAGGAAATCGCGCTGCTCGACGAAGAGCTCGCGAAGCAGAACCTATCGGCAAGCGCGGTCGCAAATTTACCGCAGCGCCGGCCCAGCCCCATTTGGAGGGGATCGCTCGATCGGAGACTAAGCGACGAGTCGTCGCATAGAGCGACCTTGAGGCATGGGCCGGCCTTTTTGGCGGCGGCCGCCGCCATCGCTCTGGGAGCGTTCTTCGGGCTTCGCAATACGTCGCCCGAAGCCATCGGCGCCGGGCAGCTCATTCAATGGCACGAGGAGGCAGTTGCGTCGTCGGTTCTGCCGGGCGACGGCGCCAACTTAGGCGGCTTTTCCTCCCCTCCGAAACGGACCGCCCCGCAGGAGGAGGACCCGCTCTATGATGGGTCGTTGATGTCGCTTTGAAAATAATAGCTGCACTAACGGCATTCGTGGCCGCAGTTCCCGCGTTTTGCATCGACGCGAAGGGCCTTCTAAACAAAGCCATCGCGCAGCAGCCGAAGCTCGTGTATAGCGGGCAGCGGACTGTCGAAATGACGGTCGGCGGCGAGAGGCGGACGCTGGTCGAATACGTCTTGCATTCGGGGCGTCGCTCGCGAACGACTTATCCAAACGATTCCCCCCGAAGAGGATTCGTTATCGTCGAGACTCCGCTCGCAAGATGGGAATACAACCCGAAGCGCAACGAAATAAGGAAGACGCCGCCGAAGCGGGACGATTCGCTCCGTGTTCTGCGCGCGCTGGTTCGTGGCGCGGAAACGGGGAGGCTCAAGCTTGCGACCCTGGGCTCGGCCACGGTCGCGGGCATCTTGGCCAACGGCGTTAGCATCTCGGACGCAAGCGGCAATCTCGCTCGCAAAATGTGGATCGACCCCGACACGGGGCTGATCCTCAAAGCGGAGCAGTTCGGACGCGTCGGCGGACGGCTGGCATCATTCGCTTACACCAGAGTGAATTTCAAGCCCGACATCCGTCCTGGCGACTTCGCTCCCCTCAAAAGGCGCGGCGCAAAAGTCGTCGAGGAGGAGCAAGACTTCGACGTCCCCTGGACGGTCCTGCAGCCGAAGTGGCTTCCTCCGAACTTCACCGAGATACGCCGCGGGTTGCGCAAGTTCAACGGAAAGCCCGTCCTGCTAATCCACTACGGCAGCGGGCAGAAGAACTTTACGCTGTTCCAATCCCAGGGCGCGGCGCCGCACGTCCCAGAGAACAGCAACGGCCTGCAGATGGCGTCCGAGGCTTTCGGCGATGTTTGGGTAACGGCCGTGGGGAACGTCAGCCGCGAGACGCTCCAGCAGGTGCTGCAGTCGATTCGGCAAAACGGTCAGTAAGGCTGAACGTTGTTTTTTCGTGTGTTCGTCGCCATGAAGAATCTGGCAGCCTTGCTCCTCCTCTCTACCGCAGTCACCCCGAGTTGATAGAGCAAGCACGGCCATTAGCGCGGCGAAACGAGCTTTCTTTGCCTGGAACCCAAAATCCTTCCTCGGAGGCGCAACGCCTCTTTCCTGAGGCGGTCGCGGTCGGCGGCGTTGGAACGGCGGTTCCGAGCGGTGAGACTGGCGCCTTGCGCCCGCCGCTCGCGCTCTTGTGCCAGCCGCTCGCGCTCTTGTGCCAGCCGCTGGCGCTGTTGTTTTTGCGGCTCTCCCCTAAGGTTTTGGCGCGCGCCCTAAATCCCGCGCCGATTCCCCAAAGCGGAATCGGTTCAGGCGGGAAACTCTTTGGCGTGCGGCGGTGTCTATAAGAGCGGCGGCCGCAGGGGCTGCGCAATAATTGAAAGGAATGCGAGGTTCGAAGCCAGCGCCAAGGGCACGGAAGCCGTCTACCACGAATCCGTGGATCAAAAGGCTCAAGCGCGCCATATGGGGGAGCGTTGCGATTTTGCTATGCGCTTTCATCGCTTTCGGAGCGTACGTTTGGGTTGTCTTCAACTCGCTAGAAGCCAAAGTTTCCCTGCTCCCAAAGAAACAAGCCGAGCTTCGACGTAGTCCGACGGAGATTTACTCGGCGGACGGAGTCGTTCTTTGCAGGCTCGCAACCGAGATGCGCGAGCCGGTCAGCTACCAAGAAATCCCGAAGCGAGTAATCGACGCAACCGTCGCGGCCGAGGACAAGCGTTTTTGGGAGCATAGCGGCGTCGACGTCATGGGCATAGTTCGCGCGGTTTGGATCAACCTCCGCTCCGGCCAAGTCGAGCAAGGCGGCAGCACGATCACGCAGCAGGTGGCCAAGAGGCTCCTAACGTCCGGCGAGCGCAGCTTCCGGCGAAAAATCGAGGATGCCTGCCTTGCGCTTCAGATCGAGCGACAGTACTCCAAAGAGCAGATCATCGAGTTGTATCTAAACCAGGTCTACTACGGCTCGCAGGCCTACGGAATCAAGGCAGCAGCAGAAATCTACTTCGGACGCCCCCTGGACCAACTCAGCCTTAGCCAAATCGCAACCCTCGCTCGGCTCCCACGAAGACCTTCGCAAGACAACCCTTTCGTTAGTATGGACGCGGCCATCGCGAACCGTAATACGGTCTTGCAGATCATGCTCGACGAGGGCATGATCGACCAGCACGCCTACGACACCGCGATTAACGAGAAACTGCGGCTTGTCTCGGCAAAGCCGATCTCCCAAGTGGGCATCCGCCACGCTCCGTATTTCACGACCTGGGTGCTCGACAACCTCCGCGAAAAGATCCCGAGCGAAGACTATGCGCGCGGCGGTTACAAGATTTATACGACGCTCAACTATAAGGCCCAAAAGGAAGTCGAGGACGGGTTGGCAAGCACCATCCGAAGCACTCGCCGCCGTGGAGTTACGGAAGGCGCAATGGTCGTCATGGACACGAACGGCGAGATCGTCGCCATGGTGGGTGGAAACGATTTCGACCGGTCGCAGTACAACGTCGTCACGCAAGGCCACCGACAGCCAGGAAGCTCGTTCAAGCCGTTCGTCTATTCGACCGCCATCGAGTTGGGTACGCTGCGCCCGACCGGGTCCGTTTCGAATGCCGCGATCCATATCAAAACCCCGAGCGGCTACTGGAGCCCGAAGGGAGGCGGCCACGGCGGATCGGTAAGCGTATGGACTGCTTTTACCCAGTCGATTAACGTTCCTGCCGTGCATGTCTGCATGGACGTGGGGCCCGAGAACGTGGTGCGAGTAGCCAAGGAAGTTTTCGGCTTCAAGTCGGACCTTTTCCCAGGGCCGGCGCTCGCGCTGGGTTCTAGTGCGGTGAGTCCGCTTGAGATGGCTCAGGGCTATAGCGTTTTCGCGACCGGCGGCAACAGAGCGACACCGTTCGGTATTCGCAGGATCGTGGGACCTGACGGCGGAATCGTGGCGCAGTACCGCCCCCTGATAGCGCAGAACGTTTTAAGCCCGGCAACCACGGACGCGTTGCGGACCCTCATGCGCGGCGTCGTAACGAGCGGAACGGGGCGCGCCGCTTCTTCGGTTCCCGACGCTCGGGGAAAGACCGGCACGACGAACAGCCACAAGGACGCCTGGTTCTGCGGCTATACCGATCACCTTATCGGGATTGTCTGGGTCGCCAACGCGCGTTACGATGGCCACGAGGTCACCTATGGACCGATGGCCGGCGTATTTGGAGGGCAGGTCCCTGCCGCCCTTTGGGCAAAAACGATGGGTCCCCTCGAAGCGATGTTCGCCGATCGCCCGGCGCCGAACCTTGATGGCGAAAAAACCGCAGTGGACCAAGCCGGCAGAGACGGCTTTATGATGGTCCGCATTTGCCGCGATTCTGGCCTCCGCGCCCGCCGAAACTGCCCGTACTTCCTGAAGCGAATGACCGCTGAAGCAGCGGACGACCTCGAATATTGCCAAGAGGAGCACCGGCCCGGCGTGGCGCGAAACGATGACGAAGCGCCGCCGGTGACCGATGAAAACTCGCCGCCAGGGCCAAACGACGACGCGCCCGTTCCGCCGACCCCTCCTCGAATCCAGCCGCCTCGCGCCACGACCGAATCGTCGACGATATCCGTCGAGATTTGCGTTGAAACTGGCCTCCGCGCAACGACTTATTGCCCGCAAAAGCGTGTTGAAAAATTCAAGCGCGGTTCCGAGCCGTCCGATTTCTGCCACGTGCATCACCCGTAGATGGCCGTCACCAATGCTCCCACTTCCAATCGGATGGCAACGCAGGCCTACCTGCTGCCGGTCGTCGTTGCGCTTGGCCTGTTCGGCATATTGCTTCGGCTTTGGTACCTGCAAATTGTAAGAGGCGAAGAGCTTGTCCAGCAGGGACTCAAGGGGCGAACCGTCAGCGTAGCGCTTCCCGCGCCCAGAGGCGAAATTCTCGATCGCAAAGGAGCTCCTCTGGCCACGGGCAAATCTGCCCTAGCCCTCATGGTTACACCGCGCGACGCCCTCGACAACCCGAAAATGATCGCGCGAGTTTGCAGTACCTGCGACCTCGACCCCAGTGATCTGAAAAAAGATGTCGACGAGAATGCCTATCGCCGGTTTCTGCCGTTCGTGGCCAAGCTGGGAATAACCCCGGAACAGGCGATCGCCATCGAAGAGCAGCGGGCATTTCTGCCGGGCGTGTTCGTGCGCCCGGAGACGGTTCGGTCATATCCCGCAGCAGACGCGGCGGCGCACGTTGTCGGCTATGTTGGCTCGCCGAACCAGGAAGACGTGGATCGGCTTGAAAGAACTGCCCACGGCCTTCCGAACTTCGTCGGAAAAGTTGGACTCGAACGAGTCTACGATGACTTGCTGCTCGGAACGGCGGGGCGAGATTGGGTGGAGGTCGATTCTCGGGGCAGGCAGATGCGCGACAGCAACTCGGACCCTCCGATTCCGGGGAGCAAGGTAATTTTGACGCTCGACCGTGATCTCCAGGAATTCGCCTCCGAACAGATGCGCGGCAGAAAGGGGGCGGTCGTTGCCCTCGATCCAAGCAATGGCGAGGTTCTCTGCCTCGTCAGCAGCCCTTCTTTCGATCCGAATCTCTTTTCGGGCCACGCTCCGAGAAGCAAAATCGCTCCAATATTGACGAACCCCGAACAGCCAATGCACAACCGCGCCAGCCGCAGCTCGTACGCACCGGGTTCGACATTCAAAATTGCGACCCTCATCGGAGCGATTGAGTCGGGAAGCGTAACGCCCAGCACTTCTTTTTTTTGCGGTGGTTCGATACGGTTGGGAAGCCGGACCTTTCGCTGCCTGGGACATC
>DASSBY010000191.1:0-3810 GCA_035698285.1 Fimbriimonadales bacterium
GGGAGGCCGTCCACCGTCATCGTAACCTTGGCCACGCCTCCCGCGAAATTCGCTTTGCGATCGATTTTCGGACCGAGGCCCGTCTGCAAAAGCGTTTTGGCGAGGGGTCTACCGTCCTGGTCGAACTTTGCCGTCTCCGAGATGACCACGGTTTTGCCGCCGCTCGAAAGCTCCATCCTAAGATCCGACAGTTTGCCGCCGTCTTCGGTAATTTTCTCGCTTACGGACGCCGTACCAACCTTTTGGCCGTCGATGGTGATATCCATCTTCGCGCCCGTGCTCGGCAGTATCAGCGCCATCGCCAAGATCGCCGTCATTGTAAAATCGCCTTCATCAGAGGGACTTTACTCAATACTGCCGCGGTTCTTGCCGGAGGCCTCGTAGGGCTCGCCGCTCACAAGGGGCTGCCGAGCGACTACCGGCAAATCGCCATCTGCGGCATCGGGATAGCGACTTTGGCCATGGGCACGAAGATGTTCCTCGCTTCACGCAATCCGCTGATACCCATCGGCTCTCTAATAGTTGGCGGCCTCCTTGGCCATTTGCTCGGCATCCAATCCGCGATCGACGCGTTGGGAAGCTGGGCTGAGCAGGCGACCGGCGGCGGCGAAGGATTCGCGGCAGTCTTCGTAGCGACGTCGATCCTTTTCTGCGTGGGTCCCATGACGCTGCTTGGCTGCCTGGAAGATGGTCTCGAAGGACGCTTTCATCTGCTCGCGATCAAATCGATTCTCGACGGAATTTCGGCCCTCTTCTTCGCCGCCGCCTCGGGGCCCGGTGTTCTGCTTTCGGCGGGCACGGTTTTGCTGGTTCAGATACCGCTTACGCTTGGCGCCCGCAGCCTGCGGTTTCTCTCGGAGAAACGAAGCATCCTGGATGAAATGACTGCGGCCGGCGGATTGATCCTCATGGCCATAGCACTCGGCCTGCTCGAGTTGAAGTCGCTTCCCACGGCGGATTTCATTCCCGCTCTCGCGTTGGCCGCGATGCCATTCCCCGCCAGGAAAGCCCGGGTTTAGGAGCGAACCAAGCTTTCCGCCGCTTCCGCGAAGGCCGCAACGGTAAGCCCAGCCTCGCGAAGAAGATCCGACTGCGAACCGTGCTCGATAAACCGATCCGGCAGCGCATGCATCCGCACAGGAATGTCGCCTAGGCCGTTTTCGTGAAGAAGCTTCAAGATCGCCTCCCCAATGCCACCAGGCGCGACGTTTTCTTCGGCCACGACGAGACGTCGCGTCCTTCGCGCAAGCCCGAGGATTTCCTCCTCGTCGAGAGGCTTCGCGAATCGAAGGTTTAATACTGCGGCGTCGATGCCTTCTTGCGCCAAAACGTCTGCAGCGCGATTCATAAGGGCAGTGGTGCTGCCGTAGCCAATCAGCGCTACGTCGCTGCCATGGCGCAAAGGCTCAGCCTTTCCGAAGGCGATCGGGGTGCGGCTCTCCGGCAGAGTGTCGTCGGCCGAGCCGCGCGGATAGCGCACGGCGATCGGACCTTTGTCGTAATCCATCGCAAAGCGGATCATCTCGCCAAGCTCGGTCGTATCGCGCGGGGCCAGCAGGACGAAATTCGGGATCATCATCAGATAGCCGATGTCGAAAGCGCCGTGATGCGTGGTGCCGTCGGCGCCCACCAAGCCCGCGCGATCCATGAAAAATCGGACAGGAAGGTTCTGGATCGCCACATCGTGAAGCACCTGGTCCCAGCCTCGCTGCAGAAAAGTCGAATAAATGGCGCACGCCGGCTTCAGGCCACCCGCAGCCAGGCCGGCCGCAAACGTGACCGCGTGCTGCTCCGCGATGCCCACGTCGAAATACTGCCCCGGCAACTCCTTGCCAAATTTAGTCAGCCCCGTTCCATCGGGCATTGCGGCGGTGATCGCCATGATCTTGGGGTCGTCCTTCGCCAGCGACAGAAGCGTCTCACCGAATTGATTTGTATAACTTATCGGACCCGAAGAGCTGCTCATTTCGCAGGTGTCCGGATCAAAGGGCGTCACGCCATGCCACTTGCGCGCGTCGCCTTCGGCCATTTCGTAACCCTTGCCCTTAACCGTTATCGCGTGAACAAAAACCGGCCCCTTTAAGGAACGCACATTGACCAAAACGTCCAGCAACACATCGAGATCATGCCCGTCGATGGGGCCGATGTATTCGAACCCAAGTTCCTCGAAGATGGCGCCCGTGTCTTCGGGCGCAAAGTAATGCGTGACGCTGTGCTTGAATCCCGCGGCCGCCTTCACCATCGGCTTGGGCAGTCGTTCGACCGCTCGGCGGACTCGATTCTCCGCGTCCTGGAACCACGGTCGGCTCCTGAGCTTCGCGAAATGGTGGGAGAGCGAGCCGACGCTGTTCGCAATCGACATGTTGTTGTCGTTCAGGACCACTGTCAGGTCTGTCTCAAGCGCTGCGGCGTTGTTCAGGGCCTCCCATGCCATTCCTCCAGTGAGCGCGGCATCCCCTGTTATCGCAACCACCCGTTCGTCCGCCCCTCGCTTGTCCCGCGCCACGGCATAGCCGAGAGCGGCGGAGATCGCCGTGCAGGCATGGCCGGCGCCCCAGTGGTCGTGTTCGCTCTCGGTCATCCGCAGGAACCCGCTTATGCCGCCGGTCTGCCGAAGACCGTCGAACATAGCCAGTCTGCCGGTCAACATCTTGTGGGGATACGCCTGATGTCCTGTGTCCCAGCAGATCTTGTCCGGCGGCAGACTGAACGTGGCATACAGCGCGACGGTTAGTTCGACCGTTCCGAGGTTGCTGGCGAAGTGGCCGCCTGTCTTGCTGATATTGTCGAGAAGCGCCTGGCGAATTTCGCCGCAAAGGGCTTTGAGTTCCGGGCGGCCAAGGCTATGAAGGTCCGTCGGACTCTGGATATTTTTTAGAAGGGGGTACTTGTCGATGTCCGTCATTGTATGTGGCGCGAGGCATGGAACGAACGCGCCAGTTCCGCGATTTCATTAGCGTACCGCGCGGAAGCTCCCTGATTTTCGGAAACGAGGGCCTTTCCGGCGCGAGCCATGCTTTTTCTGAGCTCGTCGTCTTCAAGCAACAATCGAATTACGTCGTGCAGTTCCTCGGGCGTTGCGGCGACCTTCAAAGCGCCGCGCGCGAGGCCGGATTCGAACGGCGCGCGGAAATTGCGCATGTGCGAGCCGCAGATCACCGGACAGCCGGCGGCCATCGGCTGGATAATGTTCTGCCCGCCAAGGTCGGCGAACCCGCCCCCGATGACAGCGACATCGGCCACTTCGTAGAGAGAAGCCAATTCGCCGAAGGTGTCGAGGATCAGCAGTGGAGCGCTGTCTTCGCCGCGCGACCGTCGACCTGTCTCAAACCCCGCGGCCTTCGCTGTTTTCTCCAGTTCGTCAGTCCTTTCGAGGTGCCTCGGCGCAAGAACGATCTTGACGCTGATTCCCTTCAACGCTTCGATAACGAATCGCTCCTCCTCCTCGCCGCGGACGCTGCCAACCGCGACGATCGGGCCATCGCCAAGGCCGCTCCAGTCCACGGCGTTCGCTGCAATCGCCTCGTCATACTTGGAATTGCCGAATACTTTGGTCTCCCTCGCGCCCAATTTCCGCGCACGGTCGGCATCCGCTTCGGTTTGCATCAGGGCCGCGTCCACATGCGAGAAGATTTCTTCGTAAATAAACCTTATCCACTTAGATTTCGAAAGGCTTTTCTCGGAAATCCTTCCGTTGGCTACGCAGGTTTTAGCCAAAGTCAATTTCGCCGACCACAGGAAATTCAACCAGAGTTCGGTTTCCATTACAACTACCACGGCCGGCTCGACCTGCGTCATTGCCGCGACGCA
>DASSBY010000192.1:0-3131 GCA_035698285.1 Fimbriimonadales bacterium
GCCGCAGATCGGTATACGCCGCAGATATGGGAGGGTTTCCCCGAGTTTCAAAGCTTCCTGCCTACGATTCCGCTGATGCACGACTTGCTCATGGATTACCTCCCAAGCAAGAATGTTTGGGAATGCCCTGGCGACAAGGGGCAGCTCATCGATGACATCTCCTTCGAGGATATGAACACCGTTCCGAGCAGCTACAAACGGTACGGTTCGAGTTACTACTACCGGACTGAACTGACCGTGAAACAGCTTAGCAGCACATCGCTAGGCGATATTAGTGGCGTTAACGTTTACTTCGACGGGTCGGGCGCCTGGCACACCGGGCTCGATATATTGCGGCGGACGGACTCTTTCGACGACCGGATGTCCAAGCTCGACAAATATCGATACAACGTTCTTTTCGGCGATCTGCACGCCAAGAACATCAGCAACGCACAATACCGGGCCGCCTGGGCCCAGCCGCTTTGATCCTAAGGCCCGACGCCGTGGTTTTGCCAGGCGCCGAGGTGCGATCCGGGCTGGAAGTCTGCATCGAAAACGGCCGAATCGCTGAAATTCGTCCTTGGACCAAGGCGGCTCGAGAGGAAGCCGGCCTACTGTTATCGCCTGCGTTCGTCAACGCTCATTCGCACCTTGAGTACGCCGACTTGGAGGGCGCGATCCCCGCAGCCGCCAGCGGCGAAGTGTCGCCCTATTGGACATGGATCAGAACATTGACGGCCATCAAGTCCAAGCGCGATCCAGAAGCGGTTAGGAGAGCCGCGCAGGCGGCAGCTCAAGCTAACCGAGGTTGCGGAGTGGCGGCACTCGGTGAATACTCCGACTGGCCCGTGGCGGGCGAGGCAATGTCCGTGGCCGGCATCGGGGGGCGGATCTTCAAGGAGGTCATAACGTTGGCCGAAGGAGCCGAAGAGGGTTGGCTATCCGCAATAGGGTCGTCCGTCTCGGACAACTCGGAGATTCCAACGCATTTATCGGCCCATGCGACCTACACCGTTTCGCCTCGCGCCATTTCCGCGATAGCGCAGCGTGGCGAGCCGAACGCCATCCATGCTGCGGAAACGCGCGAAGAGAGGGAGTTTTTCATGCACGGAGGCGGGCCGATAGCCGACCTTTATCGGCGCTACGGCATCGAATGGCCCGTGCCGGGGATGTCGCCGGTCAAGTTCCTCGACTCCATCGGCGCTATTCATCCGAGGACTCAGATTGTGCATGCCTGCGCGGTGGACGAGGATGACATCGACCTTATGGCGCGGCGTAGCGCGACGGTAGCGTACTGTCCTCGATCGAATCGATTTCTAAGCGGAGGCTTGCGCGCGCCGATTGCGCGAATGCGCGAAAAGGGCATCACCGTGGGCATCGGCATGGACAGCGCGGCAAGCTCTGGCGCGGCCGATTTCTTCGACGAAATGCGCGCCGCGCTAGAAGACAGCGGGCTTTCTGCCGAGGCAATCTGGGACATGGCAACGCGGGGCGGCGCCAAGGGTGTCTGGCTGGAGCGGGATTGGAGGATCGCTCCGGGAGCCGACCCGGACTTGATACTCCTCAGGCCATGCGGGGCGAGCCTCGGCGATCAAATCCGGCTGGGAGATTCCGTTTGCGTTGTGGAAAGCATAAAAATGGGGCCGGGAGAGGGACCGACCCCATGTGCAGGCAGGCAATAATCGTCCTCCGGTCGCAACCGTTGGACGTCCTATTGACGGCGCTACTCCTTCGATAAGTTCGAAAGTGTGTCTCTTTTGCCTTCGCAACGTAGGGGCGGGCTGCTCCGTCCCTTTCTCGTGATTTACGTGATTATCGGCTTGCTGCTGGTTGCCGTCATCGCCTGGGGCTACAACTCGTTGACGAGAATGCGGAACGTGGTGAGCAACGCCTGGGCCGATATAGACGTTCAACTCAAGCGGAGGGCTGAGCTGATCCCGAACCTCGTCGAGACGACGAAGGGCTACTCTTCCTTCGAACGCGAGGTTCTCGAGGACGTAACAACAGCGCGAGCCCAAACCACCGACGCCGGTCTTGGCCCAGGAGCGAAGGCGGCGGCGGACGACAAGCTCGCATCGCGGGTGAACCAAATCATGGCGGTCGTCGAGAATTATCCTGAACTGAAGGCAAGCGCAAACTTTCTTCGCCTGCAGGATGAGCTCGGGAAGACCGAGACGACGCTCGCTAGCGCGCGCCAGTATTACAATGCCGCCGTCCGCGACTTCAACACGATGCAAAGCCAATTTCCGCTTGGCCTGCTTGCCTCGATATTCGGCTTCCACAAGTCGGAGTTCTTCTCGGTCGACACCGAGGGCGAACGGCAAGCGCCGAGCGCACGGTTTTAAACAATGAAAATCTTAATCTCTGTCTTAATTTTTGTCGCTTCGGCGATGGCCGGCTTGGCTCAGGGCAATTTCGTTATCGACGATTTGCACGTGGACGTGCAATTGCACAAGGACGGGACCGCACAGATAGCTGAAACGCTCGTGGTCACTTTTTCCGAACCGAGCCATGGCATTTACCGGCTGATTCCTACGGATTACGACACGGGCCGTGGGACGGCGCGACGGGTGGTCATAACGCCGATTTCGGTCACGGACGGGTCGGGAAGCGAATATGAGACGAAATATTCTCGGGAGGGCGCCTATGTGAAAATAAGGATCGGCAGCGCGGATAGGTACGTCGACACCGATACTCCGATAACGTATGTGATTACCTATACAGCTTTCGGAATGATAAACTGGTTCGACAAGACTGGCACGTGGGAGCCGAGCGCCGAATTTTATTGGAATTTGACCGGCGATGAGTGGCAAGTGCCCATTTCCAAGAGCTCATTTTCGATGAGTTTCCCGGATTCTTCAGGTGTTGGGAAGGTGCGGGCGCGAGTTTTTGCGGGAAGCCTGGGCTCGAAGGACAGCGTAAGCCTCGACGCACCCGGATCGCTCGGTGCCGACAATCCCGCCGCTGCCACCCTCAGGCTGACGCCGAACTCCGTTTCTGGTTCCCGTGATATTGAATTGGCGCCAAACGAGGGTATGAACATAGTTTTAAGCGTGCCGGCAAAGCTGATCGACAAGCCTACTTTCAGCCAGCAGGCAAAACTCTTTTTGCTTCCGAATCTTGGATTTTCGCTGCCGTTGATCGCTCTGCTG
>DASSBY010000193.1:0-2154 GCA_035698285.1 Fimbriimonadales bacterium
GCGACTCACCCCAGGGGTTTTGCGACTCACCCCAGGGGTTTTGCGACTCACCCCAGGGGTTTTGCGACTCACCCCAAGGGTTTTGCGACGCGCGCTAAGGCTTTGGCGACGCAGGGAAGCTAGTCTATAGCGTCCCGCGCAGAGCCTGCTCTCGCTCGATCGCCTCGAAAAGCGCCTTGAAATTGCCCTTGCCGAAGCTCTTCGCGCCCTTTCTTTCGATCAATTCGAAGAAGAGGGTCGGCCGATCTTCGACCGGCTTGCTGAAAAGCTGCAGAAGGTACCCTTCGTCGTCGCGGTCCACGAGGATGCCGAGCTCGGCGATCTCCTCGAGGTCCTCGTCGATCTTTCCAACGCGCTCGAAGAGGCTGTCGTAGTAGGTTCGCGGGACGCGCAGGAATTCGAGGCCGCGGCTCGTGAGGAGCTTCACCGTGTTGATAATGTCGCTCGTGTGCAGGGCGATGTGCTGGACGCCGGCCCCGCCGTGAAAGTCGAGATATTCTTCGACCTGCGACTTCTTCTTGCCCTCGGCGGGCTCGTTGATCGGGAACTTGACGCGGCCGTTGCCGGACTGCATGACTTTGGACATCAAGGCGGTGTATTCGGTGCTGATGTCCTTGTCGTCGAAAGTCTGGATCTGGGTGAAGCCGAGGATTTTGGCGTACCAATCGACCCACTTGTTCATGCCGTTCCATTCGACGTTGCCGACGCAGTGGTCGACATTCTCGATTCCCACGGGCGCGCCCTTCTTGTCGACGGGCGAGAATCGGGGCAGAAAATGGCCGCCGAAATTGTCTCGGTTTATGAAGGAGTGAATGACGTCGCCGTAGGTGTGGATGGAGGCGACGCGGACTTCGCCGAAGCTGTCTTCGAGTGTTCGCGGCTCGCAAAACGGCCTGGCCCCGCGCTCGACGGCGGTTTTGAATGCAACATCGACATCGTCGACTTCGAACGCTATGTCCTGCACGAAGTCTCCATGCCTACCGAGTTGCGCGGCAAGCGGATGGTCTGGGCTGAGCGGCGTGCTCATCAGGAAACGGACGTCGTTCTGCTCGAGCAGGTAATTGGCCTCCTCGCGCATGCCGGTTTCGAGTCCAGCGTAGGCTGTGACGTCGAAGCCGAAAACTCGGTGATACCAATCCGATGTGTGCATGGCGTTGCCGCAGAAAAACCGGATGTGGTCAACTTTGCGGATGGGGAAACTGTCAATCATTCTATGAATTCCTCGATAGGATTATGCCTAAGTCGCCTACAAAAAAAGGGCCGCGGATGAGGCGCGGCCCTATAACAATTTTAAGGTCAATCAGAGATACAGAGCCTGGAAGCCGCATCCTTGGCGGGATGCCGGAACTCCCACTCGACGATCTTCTTCCGAAGCGCCTTGTGCGTGCGGTGGAGGCGGCTCCGGATAGTGCCGATGGGCGCGCCCAGCATTTCCGCGATATCTTGATACGGCATGTCGTCGACGTCCGCAAGCATGACGACGAGGCGCTGCTCTGCGGGAAGCGAGCGAAGCGTATCTTCGAGTTCTTCGCTTAATGTGTGGTTGAGGAGTTCGTCCTCCGGGCTGGGGGCCGAGTCGGCCTTCTCGAAGAAAAGGTCTTCCTCCGCGCTCTCCTTGTGCAAAGGGGCGTCGTAGCTCACCGTCGAAACTCGGCGGCGACGATGCCGAAGCAAATCGAGGAAGAGTCGTGAAACGATGCGGAGGATCCAGTTCTCGAAGGGCTTATCGCCCTCGTAACTGTCAAAGCTTCGAAAAGCTCGGAAAAACGCCTCTTGGGTTAGGTCCTCGGCGTCCGCCGCGTTGCCGGACAGCCTGTAGGCCATGTTGTATACCTTCTTGTAGGTCCGCTTCATTAACTTTTCGAACCTGCCGGTAGTATTCATCGTTGCGTCCATGAAACACCTCCCTAAAGTGAGATCTTGGCGATGCGAAGCGTGGTCTTAGTGCTTGATACTACATTCGACGCCTAGTATTGCACGAGAGTTCCACTTCTCACATTAACGGATAAAATGCATAGAAGTTATGGCGCGCGTCTGGGCCAATCGGGCCGTATTCGTCCTCGGTTCGCTCGGCGTCTTTATCGCCCTGGTGATCGGCATCGCGCACGCCTCGGGAGCCTCGTTGCCTTGCGGAGCCGCGCAGTCCGGGTGCGA
>DASSBY010000194.1:0-6791 GCA_035698285.1 Fimbriimonadales bacterium
CCGTGCGCCAGCGACAATCTCGCAAAGCTTCCTTTCGGCGTTTGGGAGAACCTTGCCTTCGCATCCCTATCGCCCGAAATGCCTCTAGAGGAATACCTGAAGCCGATGATCGACCGCATTGGCTGGATGCCGATTCGAAACTTCGTTCGCGACGACGCCCGCGCGACAGAATATCTGGTGCGGGCGCACTGGGCTCTATATTGCGACAACTATTTGGAAGGCTTCCACATCCCATTCATACATGCCGGGTTGAACGAGGCGATCGACTACGGGAATTATACGACGGAGCTTTTTCCCGCGGGCGTGCTTCAGTTGGCGCCCGCCAAAGGAGGCGAAGCCGTTTTCGATATTCCTGCGGACGCCGTGGACGGTGGTCGTGCAATTTCTGCGTATTATTTTTGGCTTTTTCCTAATACGATGTTGAACTTTTATCCGTGGGGCTTGTCCGTAAACATCGTTCGTCCAATCGCGCCGGACTTGACGAAGGTCACATTCATTCCCTGTGTATGGGATGAAACCAAGCGCGATCTTGGGGCAGGCGCCGCTCTCGACCGCGTCGAACGGGAAGACGAGGCCGTCGTCGAACTAGTGCAAAAGGGCATACGCTCCCGATTTTACGATCGCGGCCGCTATTCGCCTGCCCGGGAAACTGGCACGCATCATTTTCATCGAATGATCGCCGAGCGAATGAAATAAAAAAAGAGCCGCCCTGGGGGAAGAGCGGCTCATAGGAGAGGAGTGAAGACGTTTAGCTGATTGGCTTGCCTGTCAAATATTCGTTTCCAAAGAATGTGGCCTGCGGCAAAACGGTGTGGCCGTCTTTTGGCGCGAGGATAAAGGCGAATTTCAGCGGAAACGCACCTTCGGGTGGGTTCGGTGTATAGGTGCTCTGGCCCATGGCCACTGTGTCGGCGAAACCTTTGAAGTCTGTTATGCGGTCGCCGGTGAAGCTAATTTCTGCCTTCATGCTGCCCTGAAGCGCCCGTTTGCGATCGTTCGTCCACATAGAAAATTTGCCGCTAAGAAGGATCTTGTCCTGCTCTTTTTTCGCGCTAAATTCCATGTTGCGGATTTCCGACGGTGTCCACATGTCTGGTTCACCGCGGACGGCGTCGTTGAACACGAATCGGCAGAGCCTAAGCGGGAGAGTCGACGGCACGACGCCGTTCCTCAATTGTTGCGCTTCGCCGGACAAGAGCCAAAAATGATCGAATTGCACATTCTCGTTCGCTGGATCAGCCCCTTTGGGAACAGGCATGACTCGCTCATAAACCCGCAAAATCGTGGTCTTAGGAGGCGGCGCAGGCTCGCCGCTCGGGCCTGAAGGAATTTGCGAATTATTTGATTTCGTGGCGGATCGGAACTCAGCCAATTTTTCGAGCAAGAACCGTCGCGTTTTGGCGACATCCCGATTGTTCATCCATCCGAACGCGTTGCCATCGGCATCCGTGACGTATAGTCCCTGAACCGTTTCGCCCTTGTCCCCACGAGAATTTACCTGGCGAATCGTATCCATAAACCAATTCGATTCCGGCGTGCGCCGCCACTGAAGTTGGTGCGTATCCCCGGCGTACGGAATGAATTGCCGCAGCTGCAAAATAACGTCGGGGTCGGAGAACAGGTACCGACGGTACCAAAGGCCGTTATTTCAGGTGCAGCCGAATGGATGGCCGTTCATGATAAACATGAAGAGGGGACGGTTCGTGGATTGGGCGGCGCGGCGAGCCTGAGTCAAATCCATCCGCCATGGAATCTCCATCCACCGCACCTCTGCCGTTTTTGGCGCGATTGCGGCGATCTTATCGTCCAGATCCGACGATAGGATTGCCCACGCGGCAAGTGCGGTAACCATAACAAGCCATTATACACATGATTCCGTATCCTATTTGTGCTCGTAGCTCACGAGCGCTTTGGCTCGCGACCAATGCCCCGCCACGAACATGCAGAGGGCGCCGCCGATAACTATTGCCGCCCTTTCGCCGGTGCCCCTGGCAACGGCGCCCGCCTCGAAATCGCCGAGCTGCGGACCCGAAATGTGAAAGAGGCTGCTCGTGGCGCTCATCCTCCCGCGCAGCTCATCCGGAGTCGCCAGCTGCCGAATGGTCTGCCGCAACACCGTGCTGATCATGTCCGCAGCGCCGACGACCGCTAGGCTCGCCGATGCGAGCACCAGATTTGGCGAAATTCCGAATGCGATGGTCGCGAATCCATAAACTGCGATCATGATAACCACGGTTTTTCCTTGCCTTTGTATGGTTGGCAGCCAGGCAAGAGCCGCTGCTGCAATGAGCGCGCCGACGCCCGTACTTGCCGCCAAAATGCCGTAGCCTTCGGGTCCAAGACCCAATATTTTCTTCGCGAAAGCAGGCAGCAAAGCTTCCGCTCCGGAAAGAAAAGTCGCCCAAAAATCGATCCACATCGCGTTTCGAACCACGGGCGTTTGGCCCACGAATTGAAGGCCCTCCTTGATTCTAGTGATGACTTCGTCGAACGAGCGGACGGGTTCGACGGCTTCGGGAGAACCACGCGCAGGCAGCTTCCAAATTGCGAAAATAACCGCTGCGAATGTAACCAGATTCAGCGCATAGCAAATGTCGAGCCCGGAAATCTTGCCGATCTTTCCGAAGGCGATAAGGAAGCCTGCGATAATCGGGCCGCAGACATCACTGAGCCGCCATCCAATGCCGTTCAAGCTCGCCGCGTTCGGGAAATCGCTGAGTGGGACCAGGCCGACCACCATCGCTTGCCGCGCGGGGCCGTCGAATGCCCGAGTTATGGAGGATAGGGCGATGATTACGTAGAGAGCGCCTACCGAGTCCTTTCCCAAGAAAGTGACGACAAAAAGAACCACGGCGATGCCGGCGCGACAGGATTGGGTTAGCAGCAATACTTTCCGCCGATCGGCCTGGTCCGCCAAGACGCCGCCGAAAAGCGTGAAAACAACCAAGGGCACGACCCGAACAAGACCGATCAAGCCCACCATAAACGAGCTTTCCGTCAGGTGGTAAACGTGCCAGGCGATCGCCCAAACTTGGACGTTGTTGCCGACGTTGGAAATAAAGCTACCGATTAAATAATTGCGAAAGTCCGCATGGCGGAGGGCAGGAAGGCGCATAGTTCGGCGCTTCGATTATGCCCTTACGGGCTTCGCCGCCGTTTCACCGACCACCGTAGACCATCCCCGCACCCTCCAAGACTTCACCAACCCATGGGTTACGTACGGATCTGCGGTGGCGAAGCTTTCTACCGTTTGAGGCGAAGCGCACTTAAAAAGAAGAATTGCGGTATCCAAGGGATCTTGAACCGCGCCGCCGAGTATAAGCTCGCCACGATCCGCAGCTTGCCAAGCTAATTGCAGATGATCCGCTCGCAGCGCGGCGCGGCGTTCGAGGTAATCCTCGACCAAATCGTAAATGAGAAGAAAATGCATGCCGATAGATAGTAGCCGAATAGCCACTACCTATCGGCGAGACCTATACTACGCGTCTGCCTTGGATAAGCTGAAGAATCAGCACGACCACCGCAACGACGAGCAGTATGTGTACAAGCGCTCCGAGGCTGGGCAGGGCGACAACGCCTATCAGCCAAAGAACCAATAAAATCACGAATAGTGTCCATAACATATGTAACTGCGCCTCCTTATTTTTGCCTTTACATGGCCTTCTACGCCCAGACAAGCCGCAGTTGTGGCGGCGGAGCCGATGGTTTCGCCGGCCCAGCGAACAAACGTTCGGCAGCGGCGTTTTAGCAGGACATCGCCGGGACGGCGGAGTCACCGCGCGGCACCAGCCGAGTTTTGTCGGCTCGTTCGCGAATCTGGAAGGCTGCGCGGCACGTCCAAATAGATAACCCCATGAGCCGACTGAAGGAACAGGAATCGCTTTCGCCGGCAGGCGTTTCGACGACCCCGCCACTGCGCGTCGAGTCCCAGGCGTTCACCGGTTCCTTGGCAACGCTCTTCCATCTCGCGCGCGATTGCCGTGTCGACTTGGTGTTGATTCCGCTGGCGCCAGTTTGCGAGGCGTACATCCAATACATCGAGGAGATGGAGGAAGGCGATGTCGATTCCGCCGGCGCGGCACTGCTCGCGCTCGCCTATCTGGTTGAGCGCAAAGCCTGGGCACTGCTGCCGATCGCGGATCCACCGCCGCCGCAGGAATTGCCCGAGCTTCCCGAGCCGACGGCGCACGAATACGCGTCCGTCACCGACTCGCTGGAAGAGATGCGTCGTCGACGGGAGCAGTTATTCTTCCGGGCCGTCGATCAGTCCGATGCCTACGAATTACCGCTCGACTTGGGCAGCCTGCGCGCGGACGACTTGGCCCGGGTATTCGAGCGGCTGATGGACCGCGCCGTTCCGGACAAGGTTGTTTCGCTGAATCGTCCGAGGCCGTCGCTCGCCGAAGTGATGCGCTCGGTAGTCAGGCAGATCCGCAGACTCGGCGCCGCAACGATCGACGATGTATTGCCCGAGGCCTTTAGCCGGCTTGATGTTGTTTTCACGTTTTTGGCCGTGCTGGAATTGCTTCGGATCGGCCAGATCAAGGCTCGCATAGCCGACGGTGAGGTCGTTCTAAGAGGGGCGGAAGCGTGATGCCGATGGTCGATCTTCTCGAGGCCCTGTTGTTCGTATCGGAGGCGCCCGTCACGCTAAAGGAGCTGGCGACCGTTTGCGGCGCTTCGGCAAAAGATGTCCATGTGGCTTTGGAAGAGTTGAGGGCGCGTATGGACGATGCCGGCGGCTTGCGCCTTGTCGAACTGGCTGGGGGATTTCAGATTTGCACGAAGGAAAAGTTTGCAGAGCCGATCGCGAGGTTTCTAAAGCCCGGCAAGCGCAGGCTTGGCAAGTCCGCGCTCGAAGCGCTCGCAATTGTCGCATACCGCCAGCCGATGACTCTGACGGAAATCGACGCAGTGCGCGGAGTGCAAAGCGATTATGCATTGAGGACCTTGGTTGAAAAAGGCCTTGTCGAAGAAGTGGGGCGCAAGCAGACTCCCGGTCGGCCCATCCTCTACGGCACGACGCGAGACTTTCTGCACCAATTCAATCTCGCCAGTCTTGATGATCTTCCACCTATGGAGGCGTCGGAAGAGGCTGCGGGGGTTGGCGTATGAGAGCTTGCTTCAGTTTCGCAGCCTTCCTGGCCCTAACATTGATGCTCGGCCAGGGTCCGCTAGTTGGCGCAAAGAGCGCTGTTATCATCGACGCCGATACGGGTCAGATTCTCTTCGAGAAAGACGCGAAGGCAACCCGCTTCCCGGCCAGCACGACGAAGATCATGACGGCGCTGCTTCTCATAGAGAATCGCAAGCCCGGCTATATGCTGACGGCTCCCGCAGACACCCAAAAGGTGCCCGAATCCGCGCTCGGCCTAAAGCCCGGCGAGCAGATAACTCGCGAGGACGCCCTCTACGCGCTGCTCCTAAAGAGCGCTAACGACGTGGCCCATATGGTTGCCGTGGATATCGGCGGATCGGATGAGAAATTCGGAGAAATCATGAATCGGCGCGCTGCGGCAATCGGCTGCGTAAATACGCATTTCCACAATCCGCACGGTCTGAACGACGACGAGCATACGACCTGCGCCTATGACCTTGCGCTCATTGCTCGCGAGGCTTTGCAGAACCCCGATTTTATTCGCGTAACTAAGACGCGGACATGGGCGGTGATGCGCGGGTTCGGGATGCCGGATACGCTGGTGACGACGACGAACCATCTGCTCGACAATGTGCCCGGAGTCGAAGGCGTGAAGACGGGGTACACGAGGCCCGCGGGACACTGCTTCGTCGGGGCGCGCACACTGGACGGGTGGCGGGTTATCAGCGTCGTGATGAACAGCCCGGATTGGGTCGCGGAGTCGAAGACCTTGCTTATGTGGCCCTTTGCGAACCTGCAGCGGATCGAGCCGACTGCGAAGGGCACCTTCGTCGGGAATGCCCCGGTGAAAGGCGGCGCTTCGTCGACGACGCCGGGCGTTATGGCGGATAACTTCGCGATCATCGTTCGGCGCGGTGAGAACGCGGAGGCGCCGCGGATCGACTGGAACGAGCCGTCCGCGCCGGTGCAGAAGGGCGATGTCGTTGGATACATGCGCGGGACCGCGTTCGACGGGACCCAGATGCAGGTGGCGATTTTGGCCGGCGAGGATGTGCCGGTTGCGGCGAAGTGGCCGTTGTTCGTGGGCATCGGGGCGGTCGGCGGAGTCTTCCTGCGGCAGAGGATCAGGCCGCGCAGCCGTGCCAAGCGATAGGCTGCACAAGGTGATGGCGGCGGCGGGAGTCGCGAGCCGTCGAAAGAGCGAGGAAATTATCGCCGCGGGCCGCGTCAAGGTGAACGGGCGCGTGGTTCGGGAGATGGGCGTAATCGTAGATTTGGAGGCAGACCGCGTGGAGGTAGACGGGCATACGATTCGGCCCCAGCGCGTGGTTGTCTTGGCGATGAACAAGCCGCGGGGCGTCGTTACGACGATGCGCGACGAGCGCGGACGGCCGCAGGTGACCGACTTTCTTCCGAGTTTGGATGTCGTCGTCAAGCCTGTTGGGCGGCTCGACAAGGACACGGAGGGACTGTTGCTATTCACCAACGACGGCGAACTCGCGGCACTACTAACGCATCCAAAGCATTCGGTATCGAAAACTTACCGCACGGTAGTCGAAGGAATGGTTGGCGCACAACAGGTTGCCAAGCTCGAGCGCGGGATATGGCTTCCGCATGAGCCCGGCTCGAGGGCGGGGCGCAAGACGGCTCCCGCGAAGATCGAGTCGGTTGGGCCCGAGGAGCGCGCGAACCG
>DASSBY010000195.1:0-5087 GCA_035698285.1 Fimbriimonadales bacterium
GCCTTGTTCCCTGGGTCGTGGCTGCGGCCGTCATTGCAGGCGTCTTGGTATACTTTGCCCTGCGACCAGGCAGACGAGCGGCTCCGCCGTCGACCCCGGAGTAAGAGGTAACAAGAGCAAGATGCCACAAGTAGAGGACGCAACCCTCCATGAATTATTGAAGATCGCCCACCAAGAGAAGGCTTCGGACCTTTTCATCAAGGCGGGCTCGGTGCCCAAAATTCGCCAGCACGCGTTGGTGAAGCCCCTGCCGGGCGAATGGAATATTGTTTCGGACGACGAAGCAAAGAGGCTCGTTTTGAGCACGATGACCAGCAAGCAGTCGGCTCAATTTGAAGACCGATTGGAGATGGACCTTGCCTTCTCCGTCGGCGATCTCATGCGGATTCGGGCGAACCTTTACTTCCAGCGGGGAACCCATGCAGGCGTCTTTCGCCTCATCCCTCTCGAGATTCTTTCTGTCGAACAGCTCGGCCTACCGCCTGTGCTTAACGAATCTTCGAAGTACCGGCAGGGATTGGTGCTTTTCACGGGACCCACGGGTTGTGGCAAAACGACTTCCTTGGCCGCTATTATCGACCTAATCAACGTAACCCGCCAGGCTCACGTCGTCACCATCGAGGACCCCCTCGAGTTCGTTCACACCGATAAGGCTTCATACATTAGCCAACGGGAAGTCCATATCGACACGCACGACTTCCATATTGCCATGCGCGCGGTCGTCCGCGAAGCTCCCGACGTAATTCTCGTCGGCGAAATGCGCGACCCCGAAACGATGAACGTTGCCCTCCAGGCCGGTGAAACCGGTCACCTCGTCTTTTCGACCGTTCACACGCCGAGCGCCGGCGAGACCCTCGACCGAATCATCAACATGTTCCCTCCGCATGAAAAACACCACCTTTGCATGCGCTTGGCCGGATCGCTTCGAGCGGTGGTATCGCAAAAACTCGTGCCAAGGGCAGACGGAAAGGGACGCGTCGTCGCCGCCGAGGTCATGATCTGCACGCCGACGATCAGCAAGCTTGTGGAAGACGGCCACTTTAGCGAACTCTATCACGCCATCAGCGAAGGCCACTTCTGGGGAATGCAGACCATGAACCAGAGCCTCGTCAAGTACGTAAAGGCCGGTGTTATTACCGAGGATACGGCACTCAACTACGCCGGCGTGGTTTCGGAACTTCGACAACTGCTTCGCCGCTAACCGGCATGCAGCTTTCGATAGATGAACTGTTAACCGAGCTTGTCGATCGGAACGGCAGCGATCTGCATATCAAGGCTGGGGAGCCCCCGGTCATGCGTATTCACGGCTCTCTCGTCAGGACGAATCGCGCGAAGCTAGGAGAAGAGGAAGCGACCGAACTTCTCGAGAGCGTTCTTTCGGAGGAGCGCATCGCGCGGCTACAAAGTTTCAAGGAGCTCGACCTTTCCCACGAAGTGCCGGGCGTCTCTCGGTTTCGCGTCAATATGTTCTGGCACAGAGGATCGTTGGGGGGCGTTTTCCGCGCCATTCCTTTCCAAGTCAAGACCATCGACGACCTGAAAATCCCGCAGGTTACCAAAGAGCTTGCGCTGCTTCCGCGGGGCCTTATCCTCGTCACCGGGCCGACCGGATCCGGGAAAAGTACGACCCTGGCGGCAATAGTTAATCATATCAATCAGCATCGCAAGCTTCACGTTATGACGATCGAAGATCCGATCGAGTACATGCACTCCGACAACGTCTCGGTAATCAATCAAAGGGAGCTCGGCATCGATACCCATTCCTTCGCGGACGCTCTGCGCCATGTGATGCGCCAAAATCCCGACGTTATCCTGGTTGGCGAAATGCGCGATCTCGAGACGATACAACTGGCAATTACTGCCGCGGAGACCGGGCACCTCGTGCTTTCGACGCTCCACACGGTAGACGCGGCCCAAACGATCGATCGAATGGTCGATGTTTTTGATCCCGACCAGCAGGCACAAATTCGCACGCAGCTGTCCGTTACCCTTCAGGCAGTGATCAGCCAGGCCCTTCTTCCAACGAAAAATGAGAAAGGTCGGGTAGCGGCGTTTGAAGTCATGGTAGCGACTCCGAGCATCCGAACGCTCGTGCGTGAGGGCAAAACGCATCAAATTTACTTGGACATTCAAACGGGCCACGATTTTGGAATGCAAACATTAGATAGCGATCTTTTGCGGCTTCTGAAAGCTGGGGAAATCGATTACGATCATGCCATGGCACGCAGCCAAGCGCCGCTGGAATTCGAGAGACGAGCAATAAATTTGGGGGTTCGCGAGGCCAAGCGTGGATAGAATCGACGGTCTTCTCAGAAAAACTGTCGCGCTAAATGGGTCGGATTTGCATGTAAAAGCCGGTTCAAAGCCAATTTTCAGAATAGACGGAGAGCTTGTCCAGGACGAAGCGGAGCCGCCATTTTCCGTCCAAGGAGCACGGGAGGAAATCTTCGCAATTGTCTCGGATGCGCAGCGGAGGAAATTCGAAAAGGATCTGGAGCTTGATTTTGCTTATGAATTGCCGGGAATCGCCAGGTTTAGAGGCAATATCTACCAGCAGCGCGGCCTCGTGCAATCCGCATTTCGCGTGATCCCCCTTGAAGTGCAAACCTTGGACGACCTCCGAATTCCACCGATTGTGAAGAAATTCTGCGCTCGGCCAAGGGGCTTGGTTTTGGTCACAGGCCCGGCGGGAAGCGGAAAATCGACGACGCAAGCAGCGTGCATCGACCATATCAACCATTCGGAGCCATGCCATATAGTAACCGTCGAGGATCCGATAGAATTTATTCACGAAGATGACCGAGCCATTATAAATCAGCGCGAATTAGGCGTCGATACCCTGAGTTTCGCTAATGCCCTGAAATATGTGCTGCGGCAAGACCCGGATGTCATTCTCGTCGGTGAAATGCGCGATCTGGAGACGATCCAATTGGCAATTACCGCTTCGGAAACCGGCCATCTTGTTTTCGGCACATTGCACACGGTAGACGCCGTTCAGACCATAGACCGGGTTATCGATGTATTTCCTCTGCATCAACAGCAACAAGTGCGTATGCAGCTTTCCGTTAATCTCGTCGGGGTTATCTCCCAAACTCTGGTAAAACGCGCAGACGGAAGGGGGCGAACCGCCGCTTTCGAAACTCTAAATGCCGTCGGCGCAATTCGAAATTTGGTTCGGGAAAACAAAACGTATCAGATTAGCTCCATCGTCCAAACCGGCATGAAGCTCGGCATGCAAACCCTAGACCAATCGCTCGCGAACCTCGTCCGGGAGCAAATCGTCACGGCGGAAGAGGCGGCGTTCAGGGCGAAAGACCGTGGTGAATTCGAACGACTTCTCCAAGTTGGCTAACGTACGCTCCCTTCTGATCAAGGCAGCTTTCATCGTTGCCATCGTTATTCTGTTGGCGCAGGTCTTTTCGCTTGTCGCCCGCGTCCATGAGGGCCAAACGGATTTCAGTGTATTTCATCGGGCCGCGGTGCAGCTTGCCGCCGGCGCAGGCGGCGAGCTCTATGCAAAGACGGACGAGCCAACCGGCTGGTACAACTGCATTCCCCCACTTGGCATGGCTTTGTTTTATCCGCTGGCGGGCCTTGAACCGCCTACGGCGGCGGCTATCTGGGGCGTCTTCAATGTCCTACTCTTGCTCAGCGCAGTCTATTTCCTCTATCGGGTCGGCACACGAATCGAATCGAGCGCCGGCTCGGCGGCAATTTCCCTTTCGGCGGTAATCCTGCTGCTGCTCGGCGGGGCATGCGTCCAAGTGGGCCAAACAAGCATCGTGTTCGCTGTGTGCTGGATGGGGTTTCTATGGGCCATCTCCGCCGGCCGCCCTTGGCTCGCGGGACTTGCTGCGGCAATGCCGGTGGGCATCAAGCTCTATCCGATCGCTTTCCTGGCGGCTCCGTTCCAGCTTGGGCGGCGAAGAGCTGTGCTCACCGCCCTTCTCTGGATCGTGGTGCTTCTTATCCTGGTTCCCCTGTTAGCTTTTGGCCCTCGATTTTGGGACTTATCGATAAGTTTCGTACATTACGCTATACTTGGGCCCGGTGGGCGCTTGGCCACGTCCGCCGATCCCACGGCGTTGTCGAATCAGAGCATCGATGCCCTGCTGCTCCGCTATTTCACCTTTCATGAGGGCTTCCACTCCCAAGCACCATGGCTTCCACATCTTGGTCTCCCTGCCGCTCCAGTTTTGGTCGCTGCCAACGCCATCCGCCTTGCCGTTCTCGCCGCTACCGCGATTGCTTGCCGAGGTGTTAGCCGAAGCGTTGCCGACCGGCCGGTCTATGCGGCGGCCGTCGTCGTGGGCGCCTGGTGCGCTGCTCTTTACCTAATCCTGCCAGGTGCCAAAGCCCGATACGCTGTCCAGGCATTTCCGGCATTTCTGCCCCTCTGCCTTTCAGTTTTCGAGGCCTTGGACAATGGCGACAATAAGCGAGGCACAGCGCTGTTTGCCTCTCTGGCGGTTTGCCTATTGCTTTTGCTGCAAGTCATGCCGCTGCAATTTAGCGCCACAACATTATCGATAGCCGCGCCGATCTTCCTGTGGTGGTTCTGCATTCGTCGCGCAGCAGAACTTACTTCGCCTTGATTCCGCTAAGATCGAATTTCGCGCCGGCCTTGACTCCATGCTCCTCGTACCAACCGTCGTGAACTTCGACGGCGTATTTCACGGGACCTTCAGACGGCTGTGAAGTTTCATCCATTGCCTGCATGGTTCGTATATTGGCCACAACTCCGTTGGCTTTGATGAAGGCGATATCCAAGGGTTGGATGGTGTTTCTCATCCAAAATGAAACCGGGGCTATTTCATCGAAGACAAAAATCATCCCTTCGTCTTTGCCTAGCCCGTTATATTCCGTAAACATGAGCCCTTCTGCCTGCTCCTCGGCATTCCTTGCGATATAGACGTCGATCTTGTGGCCGTTGACGCTTATGATGCCGCGCTCATATTCGGATAGAGGTATTTTCCTACCAACTACAGGAGGAGGATCCGGGATCGTCGCCGGGGCCGGTTTTTTTCCTTCGCAGGAAACCAGCAAGACGGCGCATGGCAACAGAACCGTCCAGGCAAACTTCATTT
>DASSBY010000196.1:0-3711 GCA_035698285.1 Fimbriimonadales bacterium
CAAACTACAGGCACCAACTCTTCCGCCCTGACGTGAAATCTGCCGAAAGGACCCGGGGGAACGAAGATGCAGCGGGCTTTTGTTATCCGTCCCTTTGGCAAGAAGGCGGATGCCTCCGGTACATCGATTGACTTCGAGCAGGTCCACGAGCACTTGATTGCTCCGGCGCTGAAAGACGCCGGGCTCGGCGGGGGAACAACCGGAGAGATCATCGACGCGGGCAATGTCCGCGAAGACATGTTCTCCCTCATTATCGAGGCCGATCTGGTAGTTTGCGATATCACCGTACACAACGCTAACGTTTTCTATGAGCTCGGCATCAGACACGCGTTGCGCAAGCGACGTACGGTACTGATCAAGGGCGACCCCGTATTGGACGCGACCCCATTCGACGTGCTGACCGACCGATACGTGCCTTACAATATTGGTGATGCGGCCGCGGCGCGCCCTGCCCTCGCGTCTGCAATCAGAGCGACGCTGGTAAGCGATCGTGAGACGGATAGCCCTGTGTTCAAAATGCTCCCGGCGCTGCACGAAATAGATCCGGCGACTGTAAAGGCAATTCCAACCGATTTCACCGAGGAGGTGGCGCGCGCTCGTGTGGCGAAATCTGCAGGTTGGCTGCGTCTGCTGGCGTCAGAGTTGGACGGCCAACGTTTTCAATGGCCGGCACTGAGGCTGGTGGGAAAGGCGCAGTGGGATCTGACAGATTACGAGGGCGCGCAGGAAACCTGGGAGCGAATCCGCGCCAACGATCCAGATGACATCGCTGCCAATCTCGCCCTCGGGAACATTTACGAGCGGCTATACCGAAAGACACGGAAAGCCGAACTGTTGGAAGCGTCGAACCAGGCTATTGTCCGCGTCCGAAGCAGTGAGAAAGCCTCGGCTGACCAACGTGTCGAGGCCCTCACCTTGGAAGGACGCAACGAGAAGACGCTGTGGCGGCTGGAGTGGGACAAATCGGACAACGTTGCCGAGCGCCGCAGTGCGGCCACCAACAGGATACTGCGCAAAGCCTACGAGGCTTACCGAACGGCGTATCTTTTCGATCTGAATCACTACTGGTCGGGACTCGCAGCACTACAACAAGGAACAATAACGCTGGAGCTGTCGAAAGAAGAGATCTGGCAGGACACGTTCGATAACGTCTCCCAGGCGCTCGTCTATCCGGCAGAACTGAAGCGACAGCTTGAAGCGCTTCACCCCATCGTGTCTCAGGCGATCGAGGCGGCGCTCGCTCGGATGTCCCGCAATGACCAGAATCGCCTATGGGCGGAAATCAGCGCTGCAGACCTTTTGTTTCTGGTCGAGGAGCGCCCGAGCCGGGTGATTGAGGCTTACAGACAGGCGGTTCCAAAAAATGGGTTCTTCGCCTGGAATGCGGCGAGAGGACAGTTGGAGCTCTTCGCAAAGCTGGGCTACAAGGCCGAACTCGCGAAGAAGGTCATTTCGACGATCGACACGCTCGTCGTGCGGCCCGAGGTTGACGACATCGGCGACCTGCACGTGGTCATCTTTGTCGGTCATCGCATCGATGAAGCTGGCCGCAATGTCCTCCGGTTCCCCCCCGATCGTGAACCGCACGCGCGCAAGCTGATCTTTGAAGTGTTGTCGAAGGCGAAAGCCGGTTGGGGGCGCATCGAGGTTTTGACGTCCGCAGCTCCAGGGAGCGACATACTCTGCCATGAAGTTTGCTCGGAGCTGGGGATCGACAGTATTGTGTGCCTGCCGATGCCCAAGGACATCTATGCCCGGTTCGTCTTCGGCGATTTCGATTACTGGCGCTCGCGATACCTTGAACTGATCGGCCGACGCCCGCTTCTCCAGCTCAGCAACCAGGAAGGGTTGCCGCGATGGCTCGAAGGCAGCGGCATCGATCCTTGGGAACGCGGAAACAGCTGGGTGCTTGAGATGGCTCGCACGCGCGGCGCAAAAAAAATCACTTTGATTGCGCTGTGGGACGGCAAGCCCGTGGGTGATGCGCCGGGTGGTACCGCACAAATGGTCCAGATCGCGCGGAAAGCGGGAACGGTTGATATTGTCCGCATCGATGCCGGTCAGCTTCTATCGTGACCTGCTGCTGGAATGTCGGCTCGCAGACTGCAGCAGCCGGCTAAGGATGGCCGGCAAAGTAGAGTCTCTCCAGATATTTTGGCGTGCCCGGCTCATAGTAGCGGGATTTCCACGAGTCGCCCGGAACGAGGAATGATCGTGCGCTCTCTAAACCGGCCGTCGCTCGCGCACGCACAAGGCCTCGAAACTGAAAGTGGTTAAAGAGGCGCATGAACTCCGACAAATAAAGGTCCGCGACTCGCCTGTCCCCGCGGATCACCAACATATTTTCATCGTTCTTGCGTGTCGATGCGTCGCTGAAATTTGCGGAACCGGTGATCACCAGGGGGTCCTCCCCCAGTGGATCAATAATCATGTATTTCGTATGAACGTATTTGACATGAGCATTCAAGCCGGTGAGGTGCTCTTCCATCCATCGTTCGAACTCGTTTTGAGGCAGGATATTGGCGACCGCCACCTCGTTGAGGGGAGATCCATTCAGCAGGTCCATGTCCCTGTCTGCGCTTTCCAACAGAACGTAGCGAAGATAAGGCTTAGGATGCTCGAGTACTTCTTCAAAAAGATCGTTGACACCAAACGCCGCGGTGAGAAAAACCGCAGTGTTGGCCTGATCCATTAGGCCCGCATACCATCTCAACAGATCCAGATTGGACCGCGGGCTAAACACGGTGCCGGTACCCACGTCAGGAAGTCCGTCAGGGATCGGGAAAATCTCCTCGTTCCAAGGCCGGATTTCTTTCATTTCCGGATCCTTATGCAGTTCCTCCCAATACTCGAAGTAGGCGGTGGCGACATCCTTGTTTCTCACAATGTGACCGCAGTTCGAGTGCCCAAAAATGCCTCCGTCTGTGAAGTTCGTCGATCCCGTCCAGACCTCGACGGGCTCTCCATGGTGAAGCAGGACAATGAACTTGTTATGCGAAATTGCGCTGCGACTTTCGGTGCGCGGGGTTACGAGGTCTTCAATTCTGGCTTTGCGGATTGCCTCCCAATTGGCGTCAGCGGGTCCGCTTGTTTTCACCCGCGCGTCGAAAACGATCTTCACATCCGCTTCCGAAGCCGCAGCCTCTCTGAGCGCGTTCAGCACGGCTCCTTGCTGGAGTTCATAAGCGCCGACGCGAAGGCCCCAGTCAGGGCCGTTGGCTTTGTGGATGAAATCGAGCATGGCTCGAAAGAGGCCGCGCGACAGCCACCGGAACGCCGCACGATCAGGGACGTCCGATGGGCGGCGATCGCCAAATTTTCTGACATAGGCCTGCGAACCGGCAACACCGCGGTTGAAATAGACTGCGTGCTCCCCCTCGTCCTCCTTCTCCGTCGCAATTCGTATCTCGACCGTTTCCGATGCTTGTAACGCCCCGGGCTCGCCGCGCATCGCCACGATCCTGTAGGTATACTCATGACCGTAGCGTGTCGTGAAATCGCCCCAGAAAAATCCCTGGATCGGGTGGTGCTCGGTCGAAACCATGCCCTGTTCCACAGGCACGTCGGGAAACACCTTGAGCGCCCGCAACCATGAACGCGAGTTGCCGTGGCCATGCTCGATCCGCTCGATCCCGAAACCGAGCACGCCTTCGCTGGCAGCTTCCTCCATGTCGATGCCAAGCAGCACGACGTAGGCGCCGGCGATTGCAT